>NZ_CP018846.1:300000-485000 GCF_002025705.1 Pseudomonas putida
CAGCCGGCGGCGCCTTTTTTCAGTTCACGTTGCTGGAAATAGTCCGATCCGACTTTTTCGAAGTCGACGGAAGACCCTGCCGGCACGCCGGCGGAATGATCGCTTGGCATAGTTTCACCTGTTTTTTTTCTTGGTGGCCGGAAGGGGTCCGGGCCGATGGTGATGGGTACTGCAGGAAGCGAGCCAGAGCGGTTGGTGCACAGTTGCCGCTCTGGGGTTGTGTAACCAGGCCTGGCTTCTTCGCGGGCAAGCCCGCTCCCACAGGTACTTCATAGGGCTGGAATCTTGTGCGATCCCTGTGGGAGCCAGCTTGCCTGCGATGGGCCGCAAAGCAGCCCCTGAGGCCATTGCAGGGTTTAGAAGAAGCCCAGCGGGTTGATGTCGTAGCTCACCAGCAGGTTCTTGGTCTGCTGGTAGTGGTCGAGCATCATCTTGTGGGTTTCACGGCCGACACCGGACTTCTTGTAGCCACCGAACGCGGCATGCGCAGGGTACAAGTGGTAGCAGTTGGTCCATACGCGGCCAGCCTTGATGCCGCGGCCCATGCGGTAGGCGCGGTTGATGTCGCGGGTCCACACGCCGGCACCGAGGCCGAATTCGGTGTCGTTGGCAATGGCCAGGGCTTCGGCTTCGTCCTTGAAGGTGGTGACGCTGACCACCGGGCCGAAGATTTCTTCCTGGAACACGCGCATCTTGTTGTTGCCCTTGAGCAGGGTCGGCTGGATGTAGTAACCGGTGGCCAGCGAGCCTTCCAGTTTTTCCACCTTGCCGCCGGTCAGCAGCTCGGCGCCTTCGTCCTGGGCGATCTGCAGGTACGAGAGGATTTTCTCGAACTGCTGCTGCGAGGCCTGGGCGCCGACCATGGTGTCGGTGTCGAGTGGGTCGCCGCGCTTGATCTGCAGGACCTTCTTCATCACCACTTCCATGAACTGCGGGTAGATCGATTCCTGCACCAGTGCGCGCGATGGGCAGGTGCACACCTCGCCTTGGTTGAAGAACGCCAGCACCATGCCTTCGGCGGCTTTGTCGATGAAGCTCGGCTCGGCCTGCATGATGTCTTCGAAGTACACGTTCGGCGACTTGCCGCCCAGCTCGACGGTGGACGGGATGATGTTCTCGGCAGCGCATTTCATGATGTGCGAGCCGACCGGGGTGGAGCCTGTGAAGGCGATCTTGGCGATGCGCTTGCTGGTGGCCAGCGCTTCACCGGCTTCGCGGCCATAGCCCTGCACCACGTTGAGCACGCCTTTGGGCAGCAGGTCGCCAATCAGCTCGACCAGCACGGTGATGCCCAGCGGGGTCTGTTCGGCCGGCTTGAGCACCACGCAGTTACCGGCGGCCAGGGCCGGAGCGAGTTTCCAGGCGGCCATCAGGATCGGGAAGTTCCACGGGATGATCTGCCCGACCACGCCCAGCGGTTCGTGGATGTGGTAGGCCACGGTGTTTTCGTTGATTTCGGCGGCGCCGCCTTCCTGGGCGCGGATGCAGCCTGCGAAATAGCGGAAGTGGTCGACGGCCAGCGGGATGTCGGCGTTGAGGGTCTCGCGGACCGGCTTGCCGTTGTCCCAGGTTTCGGTGATGGCCAGGATTTCCAGGTTCTGCTCGATACGGTCGGCGATCTTCAGCAGGACGTTGGAGCGGTCCTGCACCGAGGTGCGGCCCCAGGCGTCGGCGGCGGCATGGGCGGCGTCGAGCGCCTTGTCGATGTCTTCGGCAGTGGAGCGGGGGAATTCGGCAATCAGCTTGCCGTTCACCGGAGAGGTGTTTTCGAAATATTGCCCTTTGACCGGAGCTACGAACTCACCACCGATGTAGTTGCCGTAGCGGCTCTTGAAGGAAACCTTGGAGCCGTCGGTACCGGGATGTGCGTAACGCATGGTGTGTCTCCTGGCTATTGTGTTTGTTAGGAAGTTGAAAAGCGTAGAGCAAAGGTTGGGCCAGCGTGGCGAGTCATAGAAAAATCAATGACTTGGGGCACGTGGGTGGCGCTTTTGATGTGCCTGTGTGCCAGCGCTGGCACGGGCTGGGTGACACTTTGTACCGTTTGCGGTGCGCGCTTGACCGGGCGGTCGCCGCGGAGGATGCTGGCTGATATCTCTATCTGCGGAGAACAACAACTAATGCAGAGCAATCCTTTCACTCGCCATGCTCAGCAAGTGCACACGGTTGCCCGTGGCGAAGGTGTCAGCGATCCTTCCATCGCCCGTTCCTGGCTGCGCTGCCTGGATGATTACCACCTTGACCCGTCTGTGATCGAGGCACCCGTGGTGCTCGAGCATGGTCGCCTGCTGGAGAGTCGTGAACGCCTGCGCCAGGTGCTTAGGATTGCCGACAACGAGATGAACAGCCTGCATCAGCAGCTGTCTGGCACTGGCCATGCGGTGCTGCTGACCGATGCCCGCGGGGTGATCCTCAACTGTGTCACCGCACCCGGTGAGCGGCGTAACTTCGAGCGTGCCGGGCTATGGCTGGGTGCGGACTGGAGTGAAGCCCGCGAAGGCACCAATGGCATCGGTACCTGCCTGGTCGAGCGCCAGGCCCTGACCATTCACCAGAGCGAGCACTTTCGTGGCCGCCACACCGGGCTGACCTGTTCGGCGAGCCCGGTGTTCGACCCGCACGGCGAGCTGCTGGCGGTGCTCGATGTGTCCTCGGCGCGGCCTGACGTGTCGCGCCAGAGCCAGTTCCACACCATGGCGCTGGTCAACCTCTCGGCGAAGATGATCGAGAGCTGCTATTTCCTGCGTCATTTCGAGCAGCAATGGTTGCTGCGTTTCCACGTGCAGGCCGAGTCGGTCGGCCAGTTCAGCGAAGGGTTGCTGGCGTTCGACGGCGATGGCCGCATCTGCGCTGCCAACCAGAGTGCCCTGAACCTGTTGAGCACCATTCGCGGCGGCGTGTTGGGCAAACCGCTGGAGATGTTCTTCGCATGCAGCCATGACGAGCTGTTCAGCCGTGCCACGCCGGGAGGCAGTACTGTCTGGCCGTTGCGCACCCGCGATGGCCGCCAGGTGTTCGCCAGCTTGCGCGGGCAGGCGCGGGCGCCGCTGTGGACGGTGCCGGTCAGCCTGCCCCAGGCCAAGCCCGCTACAGAGCCTGGCATCTGCTTGCTGGACCCGGCCTTGCAGCACGATTTCCAGCGTGCCGTGCGCGTGTTCGAGCGTGATGTGCCGCTGCTGCTGTGCGGCGAGACCGGTTGCGGCAAAGAGGCCTTCGCCCAGGCCGTGCATCAGGCCAGCCAGCGCCGTGGCAAGCCATTCGTGGCAGTGAACTGTGCGTCGATCCCCGAGAGCCTGATCGAGAGCGAGCTGTTCGGTTATCGCGGTGGCAGCTTCACCGGGGCGCGCAAGGAGGGCATGCGCGGCAAGCTGCTGCAGGCCGATGGCGGTACCTTGTTGCTGGACGAGATCGGCGACATGCCACTGGCGTTGCAGACCCGCCTGCTGCGAGTGCTGGAAGAGCGCCAGGTAGTGCCGATTGGCGGTGAGCCGCAGGCGGTGGATGTGCGTATTGTCAGCGCCACGCACCGCGACTTGCTGGAGCGGGTGGAGCAGGGCAGTTTCCGCGAGGATCTCTATTACCGACTGAACGGGCTTGAAGTGGCATTGCCAGCGGTGCGTGAGCGCACTGATAAAGAGGCATTGCTGGACTTCCTGTTACGCCAGGAAGCGCAGGGGCAGGTTGTACATCTGGCGCCCGAGGCGCGCCAGGCGCTGCTGGATTTTGCCTGGCCAGGAAACGTGCGGCAGATGCGCAATGTGTTGCGGACCCTGGTTGCGCTGTGCGAAGACACGCATATCGAACTCTCGGACCTCCCTGTAATCATTCGAAGTGACGCGGGCCCTGTAGGAGCGGCCTTGTGTCGCGAAAGGGCCGCGCAGCGGCCCCAGGATCTCACCGGTGACGCTCAGTCCGCCGGGGCTGCTGCGCAGCCCTTTCGCGACACAAGGCCGCTCCTACACGCTGAGCATCAAGCGCTGATGGAGGTGCTGGAGGCTAAACACTGGCACCTGACCCGTGTCGCCGAGCACCTGGGCATCAGCCGCAATACCTTGTATCGAAAACTACGCAAACACGGCATTGCCAGGGGCGTCTGAGCAAAACACCGGGTGCGATTTCCCGCGCCCTGGGCTACCCTGCCTCGAAGTTTTGCGAGGTCGACCATGCATATTCATATTCTCGGTATTTGCGGCACTTTCATGGGTTCGCTTGCGGTGCTGGCCAAAGAGCTCGGCCACCGCGTCACCGGCTCCGACGCCAACGTCTATCCACCCATGAGCACCCAGCTCGAAGCTCAGGGAATCGAGCTGACCCAGGGCTACGACCCGGCTCAGCTGGACCCTGCACCTGATCTGGTGGTCATCGGCAATGCCATGTCGCGGGGCAATCCGGCGGTGGAGTATGTGCTGAACAAGGGGCTGCCCTATGTGTCCGGGCCGCAGTGGCTTGCCGACCATGTGCTGCAGGGCCGTTGGGTGCTGGCAGTCGCGGGTACCCACGGCAAGACCACCACCAGCAGCATGCTGGCCTGGGTGCTGGAGCATGCCGGCATGAGCCCGGGCTTCCTGATCGGTGGCGTGCCGCAGAACTTCTCGGTGTCGGCGCGCCTGGGCGGCACACCATTCTTCGTGGTAGAGGCCGACGAATACGACAGCGCCTTCTTCGACAAGCGTTCAAAGTTCGTGCACTACCACCCGCGCACCGCGATCCTGAACAACCTTGAGTTCGATCACGCGGACATCTTCCCTGACCTGGCATCCATCGAGCGGCAGTTCCACCATCTGGTGCGGACCATTCCTAGCGAAGGCCTGGTCATTCACCCGACCTCCGAGCAGGCGTTGGAGCGCGTTATCGGCATGGGCTGCTGGACCCCGGTGCAGACCACCGGTGAAGGTGGCCAGTGGCAGGCACGCCTGCTCAGCGCCGACGGCTCGCGTTTCGAGGTGCTGTTCGACGGTGAAGTGCAGGGTGTGGTGGACTGGGCCCTGACTGGCCAGCACAACGTCGCCAACGCCCTCGCCACGCTGGCTGCTGCCCGTCATGTGGGTGTGGTGCCAGCCATGGGCATCGAAGGCCTGAGCGCGTTCAAGAGCGTCAAGCGGCGCATGGAGAAGGTCGCTGAAGTTCAAGGCGTGACCATCTACGACGATTTCGCCCACCACCCGACTGCCATTGCCACCACCCTCGACGGCTTGCGCAAGCGCGTTGGCGAAGCACCGGTCATCGCCATCATCGAGCCGCGCTCCAACTCCATGAAGCTTGGTGCCCATCGTGACGGCCTGCCGGAAAGCGTCAACGACGCCGACCAGGTGATCTGGTACGCGCCCGCCAACCTGGGTTGGGACCTGGCTGCCACTGCAGCGCAATGCAAGGTACCAAGCGTGGTTGCCGACAGCCTTGACGCGATCATCGAGCGGGTCAAAGGCCAGGCGCGCCCAGGTACGCATGTGGTGATCATGAGCAACGGCGGCTTCGGCGGCCTGCACGGCAAGCTGGCTGAGGCCTTGAAGTGAGCGGGCCGGAGCGTATCACCCTGGCCATGACTGGCGCCTCCGGGGCGCAGTATGGCCTGCGCCTGCTCGATTGCCTGGTGCGCGAGGACCGTGAGGTGCATTTCCTCATCTCCAAGGCCGCGCAACTGGTGATGGCCACCGAGACCGATGTGGTCCTGCCGGCCAAGCCACAGGCCATGCAGGCGTTTCTTACCGAATATACCGGTGCTGCCGACGGGCAGATCCGTGTGTACGGCAAGGAAGACTGGATGTCGCCGGTGGCTTCGGGCTCCGGTGCACCAGCCGCGATGGTGGTGGTGCCGTGCTCTACCGGTACCTTGTCGGCAATCGCTACCGGTGCCTGCAACAACTTGATCGAGCGCGCCGCCGACGTCACCCTCAAGGAGCGTCGGCAGCTGATCCTGGTACCGCGCGAGGCGCCGTTCTCGACCATTCACCTGGAAAACATGCTCAAGCTGTCGCAGATGGGCGCGGTGATCCTGCCAGCGGCGCCGGGTTTCTATCACCAGCCGCAGACCATCGATGACCTGGTCGACTTTGTCGTGGCGCGCATTCTCAACCTGCTGAACATTCCGCAGGACATGCTGCCGCGCTGGGGCGAACATCATTTCGGGGCTGATGATTGAGGCGTCTGCTGGCAGGCTTGCTGGCAGCAAGCCTGCTCGGCGGCTGCGCCACGGTGCGCACGCTGGATGCCAACAAGCCTGGGGCGCCGGTGGTGTATGCCGGGACCCGGCTGGATATGTATGTGATCAATGGCGGGTGCTGCCCCAAGGACCGCTTCGGGGCTGAGGCTCCGGCGTATCCACACCTCGACCTGCCGGGCAGCATGCTGCTGGATACACTACTCCTGCCATTGTCATTGCTGACTGCGGCAGGAATAGGTTTTCAGGCTACGGGTGGTCTGTAGGGCTATTTCTTGCCGAGTTTGCGCAGCTCATCGGACTCGATGACCCGTATTCCGTCCTCTTCTTCCAGCGCCAGGCGCCAGAGCGCCCGTGCCAAGGTACAGGCCTCGATGCCCCGGTACTTACCCGGCATCAACTTCGCAAATGGTGATGCCAGCTTTTCGCCCAGCCGTGGCTGCAGCCGTTCACCCAGCAGCAGCGACGGGCGCACGATGGTCAGTTGCGGCCAGTCCTGAGCCTTGAGTGCTTCTTCCATCTCACCCTTGACCCGGTTGTAGAAGATCGGTGACTTGGGGTCGGCGCCTATGGCGCTGACAACAAGCAGGTGCCGCGCACCCATTTCCCGTGCGCGCTTGCTGAAGGCCACGACCATGTCCAGATCGACGGCGCGAAACGCTTGCTCTGAGCCCGCCTGCTTGAGGGTGGTGCCCAGGCAGCAGTAGGCAATATCGACGCGACCGGCCAGCTGCGGGAGAAATACTGCCGGGTCGCCCACCGGGTTTTCCAGGTGGGGGTGCCCGGCCAATGGCCGGCGAGTCGGTGCCAGTACGCGACTGATGGTGGGTTCGTTGAGCAGGCGGTCGAGCAGGTGCTCACCGGTAAGGCCGGTGGCTCCGGCAAGCAGGACATGCTGAGGCGTCAAATACATGATGTCTCTCCCTTGTTACACACAAGCTTAGCGGCTGGCAGGCGTTTTTGCCTGTTCCTCCGCCTTGGCCTGAGCCGCATTACGTAAGGCTTCTTCGGCCTGGTGCTTACGCAGTTGCTGCCAGTGTGCCAGCACTGCGGGCGGTGCCCAGATTTGTGGTTCGGAGGCCTCGAAACCTTCCCTTCGTTCTCTTTCGGCAACACTGGTGCGAGCTAGTTCGAACGCTTGTTTCAGGTCGTCGGTCTGGTTAAGCGCCTCGGCAAACAACGCATCGCCGAAGTAGGTGAAGTCGGCCTCTTCCGAGCAGCCGAAGGACACCCGGTCGGCACGTGCCGCAGTCATGATCACTGTGCGCTCATCCTTGAGCGGGGCGATGTAGCCACCTGAATAGCAGGCAGAGATGACAATGACCTTGTCGCGGTCCTTGAGTGGATCCAGGGCGCTGGCCAGTTCGTCGGCAGACAGGTCAGCGAGCTGCAGGCGCGGCTGGTCGAGCACCAGTTGGTGGTCCTGGCTGCCGTGGCTGGTCAGGTAAATGAAGATCAGGTCTTGCGGGCCACTGCGTTCGGCCAGGGTGCGGGCGGCGCGGGTAAGGTTCTCGCGTGTGGCCATGGGGCGGGTGGTCATCTGGTCACGGTGGTTGACCAGGGTGACTTGGCCGCGGGCACCGAAACGTACCTTGAGCATGTTGCTGACATAGTCGGCTTCACGCAGGAACACGCTTTGCTGGCCATCGCCGGCCAGGACCAGGCTGTACAGCTGGATGGGTGGGGCTGAGCGCGGTACCCGGGCCAAGGCTTCGTCGAGCAGGCGACCCTGATTGAGCAGGGCCAGGTCCAGCGGGTCGGGCAGCAGTTTGCCTTTCTGGTCTCGGACGCGTACGCCATTGACCCAGAAACCGCTTTCTACCTGGCCGCTGGCCAGGGTCAGTTTGCCGTGCCCCTGGTAGGCATCGTTGTCAAAGCCACCAACGTATTGGCTGCCATCAGGCAACTGCAGGCTGCCTTGGCCAGACAGGTGCCAGTCAAGGAATGTGCCTTTGTAGTGGCTGCCGTCGCTGCCGAGCAATTCGCCTTCGCCGATCAGCGAGCCGTCCTTGAAGTCGCCGATCCATACGTCGCCGTCGGCATTTTCGTAGCGCCCGCGGCCTTCAAGGCGGTTGTCCTTGAATTCACCGATGTATTGCTCGCCATCGGTGCTGTCGTAGGTGCCGCTGCCCTGCAGCTGGCCATCGACGAAGCGGCCGCTGAACTGGTTGCCGCTGGCATCGCTGCGCACGCCCGCGCCATTGGGCTTGCCCTTGGCGAACAAGCCTTGGTAGCGGCTGCCATCGGCCAGTTCCAGTTCGCCTGCGCCTTCGTACTGGTCGTCCTTGAACTGGCCTCGGTAACTCTGGTCAGCCTGCTTGAGGCTACCTTCACCATCACGCCGGCCGTGGCTGAAGGTGCCAGCATAGTGGCTGCCCGGTGTGGTCAGGTCGCCCAGGCCGTGGAACAGCCCCTTGTCGAATTGCCCACGGTAGACTTCGCCATTGCTGCCGTGCCACTCGCCCAAGCCATGCCACTGGCCGTCCTTGAAATTGCCCGCGTACCAGCTGCCGTTGGGGTAATCGATGCGCCCCTCGCCCTGCAGCAGGCCATCGACCACCTGGCCCCGATAGCGACCGCCATCGGGCAGGCGTGCGTCGGGTGGGGACAACGACTCACCATCGCCACAGGCAGCGAGCATCAGGGTCAGTGCGAGGGGGAGCAGGGGACGCATGGCGTAATCCGGGCAAAAGGTCTGCCGAGTATGCCGCAGAATACGGGGCGCAGGTATCCGTGATCTGACTGAAATCGATGCTGGAATCTTCGCGGGCAAGCCCGCTCCCACAGGTGCTGCACAAGGCTCGAGCCCTGTGGTGATTTGTGGGAGCGGGCTTGCCCGCGAAGAGGCCTGGTCAGACGAAGCAGAGCGAGAGGGGTTCTGCGATGTAGGCGGGCTTATCTTCGCCTTCGATCTCCAAGGTGACAGTGGCTTTCAGCAGCCACTGCCCCGGTTTCTTCTCGATCACGTCGCCCAGGTCCACTTTCAACCGTACCTTGCTGTCGACTTTTACTGGCTGAATGAAACGCACGCTATCCAGCCCGTAATTGACCACCATCTTCAACCCCTCGGGCATCACCAGGATGTCCTCCATCAGCTTGGGGATCAGTGACAAGGTCAGGAAACCGTGGGCGATGGTAGTGCCAAACGGGGTTTTCGCCGCCTTTTCCGGGTCGACATGGATGAACTGGAAATCGCCGGTGGCTTCGGCGAACAGGTTGATGCGCTGCTGATCGATCTTCAGCCAGTCGGAACGTCCCAGCTCCTTTCCAACGTACTTCGCAAGCTCGTTTACCGGTACATAGGGCATCGCGACTCTCCAGGTTGTCATTTGGTACGAGAGTGCAAGATCAGCACGGCGAACCGTTTCAGTCAAGATGCCCGCTTTTCGGCGAATATCGGCTTATAGGCAGCGCGTGCTTATAATGGCCGGCATGCCTGAAGGAGATCCTTATGCTGTTGCGTGGTTTGACCTGGCTGGTGCTGTTTCAGCTGCTGGGTACGGCGCTCAATCACTTGTGCGTGCCGATACTACCGGGCCCGATCATCGGCCTGTTGCTGCTCCTGTTCTTCCTCATGGCCCGTGGCGAGGTGGGCAAGCCCCTGAACGAAGCCGCCGGCAGCCTGTTGCGTTATCTGCCACTGCTGCTGGTACCACCGGCGGTGGGGGTGATGGTCTACGCCAAGGACATTGCTGCAGACTTCTGGGCGATTGCCGGTGCCTTGTTGATTTCTTGCCTGGTGACGCTGGTGTTCGTCGGTCTGCTGATGCAGAAGCTCATCGATCGCCAGCACGGCAAACGTGAGGAGCAGCCATGACCCTTGACTGGCAAGGCGCGCTCGACGCAGTGATTCACCATCCCTTGTTCGGAATCGGCATTACCCTGGGCGCCTACCAGATCGTGCTGGCAGCCTATGAAAAGACCCGTTGGATCTTCCTGCAGCCGGTGCTGGTGTCGATGCTGCTGGTGATCGGCGTGCTGCTGACCTGCGGCATCAGCTACGCCGAATACCGCAAGAGCACCGAGATCATGAACATCCTCCTCGGGCCCGCTACCGTGGCCCTGGCGGTGCCGCTCTACCTTAACCTGAGGCGCATCCGGCAACTGTTCTGGCCGACATTTACTACGCTGGTAATCGGAGGCCTGTTCGCCACGGTCTGCTGCCTGCTGCTGGGCTGGTGGTTTGGTGCCGAGCATATGATCCTGATGACCATGGCGCCGAAATCGGTCACTTCACCGATCGCCATGCTGGTGGCCGAGCAGATTGGTGGTGTGGCAGCGTTGGCGGCCGTATTCGTCTTGATTACCGGTGTGATCGGGGCGATCTTCGGCCCGGCGCTGCTGACCCGGTTGGGTGTGCACAGCCCGGAGGCACGTGGCATGTCGTTGGGGGTAACGGCACATGCCGTGGGTACGTCGGTGGCCTTGCAGGAAAGTGACGAATGCGGCGCCTTTGCCGCGCTGGCGATGAGCCTGATGGGGGTGGCCACGGCGGTGTTCCTGCCGTTGGCGGTCAGCCTGGTGGCTTGAGGAGTTGTGATGACGCTACCGCTGTTTCCGCTCAATACCGTGTTGTTTCCCGGTTGCCTGCTGGATCTGCAGATCTTCGAGGCGCGCTACCTGGACATGATTGGCCGCTGCATGAAGCAGGGTACCGGCTTTGGCGTGGTCTGCATCGTCGAAGGCGAGCAGGTCGGCAAGGCGCCGCCAGTGGTGGCGTCGATCGGCTGCGAAGCGGTGATCCGCGACTTCGTCCAGCAGGACAATGGCTTGCTGGGCATTCGTGTGGAGGGTGTGCGTCGCTTCGAGCTGAGCCAGACCGACGTGCAGAAGGATCAGTTGCTGGTAGGCGAGGTGCATTGGCTGGCGGAGCAGCCGGACAGCCCATTGATCGAACAGGATGATGATTTGCTGGCGCTGCTGGTCGCCCTCGGCGAGCACCCGATGGTCGAAGCGCTGGACATGCCGCGGGACGTCGACGGGCGCCAGGCGTTGTCCAACCAGCTGGCGTACCTGTTGCCGTTCATGGAAGAGGACAAGCTGGATCTGCTGGCGATCGGCTCGCCGGCGCAGCGGCTGGAAGAGATCCAGAAGCTGCTGGAGCGAATTCAGGGTGAGCTGTTCGCCTGATTGAATTCATTGGCCTGTACCGGCCTCTTCGCGGCTAAAGCCGCTCCTACAGGTTTGCGCTATCCCTGTGGGAGCGGCTTTAGCCGCGAAGAGGCCAGTACAGGCAAGCTCAATACTGGTATCGAAGCAGGGCGTGCGGCAGCGCATGCATGGCAAAGAACGCCAGCAACGCGGTACACGCCGGCAACACCAGCCACCATACCCGCAGCGGCAGTGCAGTCAGCGGCTGGCGATGTTGCACCAGCGTCAAACTCAGTGCGCACACGCAACAGGCCAGCAAGGCCCCGGCCATGATGTCGGTCGGCCAATGCGCCCCCAGGTAGACCCGCGACAAGGCAATCGCCAGTGCCGGGATGCAGCCCAGCAGTACCCAGGTCAGGCGCATGCGCGGCGGCATGCCGCGCCCCGCCAGTACAGCCAGGGTCAGAAAGAACGCGAACGACGCCGAACTGTGCCCGCTGGGCATGCTGTAGCTGGTCAGCGGGTCGCTCAGCACCTCCGGCCTCGCCCGGGCGAACAGCCATTTCAGCGAGCCGTTGGCCAGGGCCGTGCCGATCAGCGTCCCGCCGGCGAACAGGGCATGGCGCCATTGCCGCGCCAACAACAGCAAGCCGGTCAGCAGGCCGCCCAGGAAGAACTGTGTCTTGAAGTCGCCCAGGCGGGTCACCAGGACCACGGTGCCGTCGATCATTCGGCTGCGGTGTTCTTGTACCAGCGTCATCACGCCCTGATCGAATGCCTGCAGGTAGGGCCAGCCAAGGAACACCGCCGTCAGTGCGATGAAGCTGAGGCCGGCGATCAGCCGGGTGCCGTGCCGCTGATCGCGCAGGCTGCTGTTAAGGCTCAGGCCGATCAGCACCGCCAGGGTGCCGGCGATGATGCCGGCATCCAGCCAGAAGCCTTCCGGCAACGGCAGGCGCATGGCCGCACCGGTGGCCCAGCCTGGCAGCAGGTAGGCGACCGACCAGCCCGCACCCGCCACCAGGCTGACCGCGATGAAGCGCGGCAGCGGCATGTCGAACATCCCGGCGACCATCGGCAGCATCGGCCGCAGCGGGCCGATGAAGCGGCCTACCAGCAGGCTGGCGATGCCGTAACGCTGGAAGTAGGCCTCGGCGCTGCCAATCCACTCAGGGTGGTGGCGCAGCAACGGCAGGCGGCGGATGTTCTGGTGGAAGTACTTGCCGATGGTGTACGACAGCGCGTCACCGAGCAGGCCGCCGAGGAACCCCAGCAGCAGGGTTTCCCCAAGGGTGAATGCGCCACTGCCAGCCAGCACGGCAACGGCGAACAGCAGCACCGTGCCTGGCACGATGATGCCGGCAATCGCCAGGCACTCCACGCAAGCCACCACAAAAATAGCCAGGCCAAGCCACTGGGGGTTGGCGCTGAGCCAGCCGGTCAGGCTGTCGAGCCATTGGCCCATGTTTCAGCTTCCTTGTTCGAGTATGAAAAAGTCTTGCCCTTCGACTTGGCCCCGGCGCAGCGGGTTCCGGGTGCAGAAGCGGGCGAAATCGGCGTCGACGAAGCGATACGGCAGGTGCTCGTCGCGGCCATGGGGGATACCCAGGCGTGGCGCCTGGACCACCCGCGGCACGGCGATGCCGCAGTCTTCCACGTACAGGCGCTCAGGATCGAAGCGTTGCGCGTCCCAGTGCGGCACTTTAAGGCCCATGGCCTTGCACAGCAGGGTCTGCCCGGCGCACAGGCGTTCGGCCGGGCGCAGGTTGCCGCTGGCATCGGGGTTGTTCAGTTGCATCTGCGCCAGGCTGTTGGCACCAGATATGGCATCGAGCCAAGGGTAGGCGGACTTGATCAGTACCGCATTACCTGGGCCTTGGGCGCTGAAGTTGAGCGAATCACCGCCGCGTGAGTAGTACATGTAGATGTGCCCGCCATCGAGGAACAGCGCCTTGCGCTTCTCGGTATAGCCAAGCGAGGCGTGGCTGCCCTTGTCGGCCAGGTAGTAAGCCTCGGTCTCGATGATCCGTGCGGCCAGCCACAGGTCGCCGTGGCGATGGCGAATGACTTTGCCCAGCAACGCCTTGGCCAACGTCTGGGCGTCGCGGTCGAAGAAGCTGTCAGGGAGGGCGCGTGCAGGGCAGGGGGCTGAGGCTGGCATGCTGGCGGTTCGTGGCAGTAAAGGCCGGGATGATAGCAATGAATAGCTTAATCGAGGCTGAACCCGGACTGTTCGATAAGCGCGGTTACATCTTTCCTATGGAATCTTGTGAGCCATTTTCTACCATCCGCCACCCGCCGCTGGGCGTATACCTGCGCGACAGTTATAATCAGCCGATTTCCCCTTCGCCAAGACACCGAACCCATGACTGAGTCCGTTCTTGACTACATGACCCGCCTGGGTCGCGCCGCTCGCCAGGCTTCCCGCGTCATCGCACGTGCCAGCACCGCGCAGAAGAACCGCGCCCTGCAGGCCGCCGCCGATGCGCTCGATGCCGCGCGCGCCGAGCTTGCCGCAGCCAATGAACTGGACCTGGCCGCCGGCCGTGCCAATGGCCTGGAGCCAGCGCTGCTTGACCGCCTGGCGCTGACCCCGGCGCGCATCGACGGCATGATCACTGGCCTGCGCCAGGTTGCCAGCCTGCCAGACCCGGTTGGTGCCATCCGCGACATGAGCTACCGCCCGTCGGGCATCCAGGTCGGCAAGATGCGCGTGCCTCTGGGGGTGATCGGGATCATCTACGAGTCGCGTCCGAACGTGACCATCGATGCCGCCAGCCTGTGCCTGAAGTCGGGCAACGCGACCATCCTGCGTGGCGGCTCCGAGGCTATCCATTCCAACCGTGCCATCGCCATCTGCATTCAGCGTGGCCTGGCTGCAGCGGGCCTGCCGGCTGCCGTGGTGCAAGTGGTCGAGACCACCGACCGCGAAGCCGTTGGTGCGCTGATCAGCATGCCTGAGTTCGTCGATGTCATCGTGCCGCGTGGCGGCCGTGGCCTGATCGAGCGCATCAGCCGCGACGCCCGCGTGCCGGTCATCAAGCACCTGGACGGCATCTGCCACGTCTATGTGGCCGAGCACGCCGACCTGGACAAGGCCTGGCGCGTGGCATTCAACGCCAAGACCTACCGCTACGGCATCTGTGGCGCGATGGAAACCCTGCTGGTCGACCAGCGCGTGGCTGAAGGCTTCTTGCCGGAAATGGCCCGTCGCTTCCAGGAGAAAGGGGTCGAGCTGCGTGGTTGCGAGCGTACCCGCGCGCTGATCGATGCCAAGCCGGCCACTGAAGACGACTGGCACACCGAGTACCTCGACGCGATCCTGTCGATCCGCGTAGTCGACGGCCTGGACCATGCCATCGAGCACATCAACCAGTACGGCTCGCACCACACCGACTCGATCATCACCGAACACCAGGGCCAGGCCCGACAGTTCATGGCCGAAGTCGATTCGGCATCGGTGATGCTCAACACCCCGACCTGCTTCGCCGATGGCTTCGAGTACGGCCTGGGCGCGGAAATCGGCATTTCCACCGACAAGCTGCACGCCCGCGGCCCCGTCGGCCTGGAAGGCCTGACCTGTGAGAAGTACGTGGTGATCGGTGACGGCCAGCTACGCGGTCAGGAGTCCTGCTGAGTTGAGCAAGGCCCAGGCAGTCCGGCGCATCGGCATTCTTGGCGGTACCTTCGACCCCGTGCACATCGGCCATCTGCGCAGCGCGCTGGAAGTGGCCGAGTTCATGGGGCTCGATGAGCTGCGCCTGTTGCCCAATGCCCGCCCGCCACACCGCGATACCCCGCAGGTGGCGGCTCAGGATCGCCTGGCCATGGTGCGCGAAGCGGTACAGGGCGTAGCCTGCCTGAGCGTCGATGCCCGCGAGCTCGAGCGCGACAAACCGTCGTACACCATCGACACGCTGGAGTCGCTGCGCGCCGAGCTGGGCGTCGAAGACCAGCTGTTCCTGGTCCTGGGCTGGGACGCTTTCTGCGGCCTGCCTGGCTGGCACCGCTGGGAAGAACTGCTGCAATACTGTCACATCCTGGTGCTGCAGCGCCCGGATGCCGACGTTGAACCCCCTGACGAGTTGCGCAACCTGCTGGCTGCGCGCTCGGAGAGCGATCCCACCGCCATGTCCGGCCCG
This sequence comes from Pseudomonas putida, assembly GCF_002025705.1. Classification (NCBI taxonomy): domain Bacteria; kingdom Pseudomonadati; phylum Pseudomonadota; class Gammaproteobacteria; order Pseudomonadales; family Pseudomonadaceae; genus Pseudomonas; species Pseudomonas putida. Next base: position 315,391 of record NZ_CP018846.1, read on the forward strand.
GCGGGGAATATTTCGTTCGTCTGGCAGACGCCGCTTGCGGTGTCGGCTACACAGATCCGACAGCTGCTGGCCAGCGGCAAATCGGTGAGGTTCCTGGTGCCGGACGCCGTACTGGCCTACATCGAGGCGCACGAACTGTATCGTGCCCCTAACTGACGGTGCCCCCAGGGCGCCTCATCCAAACGAGTTGAAGAGTTTTATATGAGCAAGCAGAAAATCAATGGCGAAGAACTGGTCAAACTGACCATCAGCGCCCTGGAAGACGTCAAGGCCCAGGACATTCAGGTCATCGACGTGCGCGAAAAGCACAGCCTGACCGACTACATGATCATTGCCACCGGTACTTCCAACCGCCAAATCAACGCGATGCTGGAAAAGGTCCGTGAAACGGTCAAGAAACAAGGCGCGCAACCACTGGGTGAAGAAGGCAAGGGCGACAGCGATTGGGTACTGCTGGACCTGAACGACGTCATCGTTCACATGATGACCGCCGCTGCCCGCCAGTTCTACGACCTGGAGCGCCTGTGGATGGGCGCCGAGCAGAGCCGTGCCGCCGACGCCAAGCACCACAGCCCGGAAAACGCCAGCGACTACTTCACCGACAAGCTGAAAGACCGGGAATAAGGAAGCGTCGTGCGTCTTCGCCTGATCGCGGTCGGCTCGCGCATGCCCAAGTGGGTCGAGGAAGGCTGGCATGAATATGCCAAGCGCCTGCCCCAGGAGCTGTCGCTCGAGCTGGTGGAAATCCCGCTGAACACCCGTGGCAAGAATGCCGACGTCGCCCGCCTGATCCGTCAGGAGGGCGAAGCCATGCTGAGCAAGGTTCAGCCTGGGGAACGCATCGTCACCCTCGAGGTCCATGGCAAGCCCTGGAGTACCGAGCAGCTGGCGACCGAGCTGGACCGCTGGCGCCTGGACTCGCGTACGGTGAATTTGATGGTGGGCGGCCCGGAAGGGCTGGCGCCTGAGGTCTGTGCGCGCGCCGAGCAACGCTGGTCGCTGTCGCCGCTGACCCTGCCGCACCCGTTGGTAAGGATACTCATCGGCGAGCAGATCTACCGCGCCTGGACAGTATTGTCCGGGCACCCTTACCACAAATGAGCCTGTAAGCAGTCCGATGTCGCAGCCGATCCGTCTCAAGGACCACGAGAAAGACGCCCGCCTGGTGCGTAACCGCGTCGTTGTCGGCGCGGTGGCGGTGATACTGCTCATCTGCGTGCTGGTTGCGCGGCTGTACTACTTGCAGATCATCCAGTACGACTATCACTCCACGCTGTCGGAGAACAACCGGGTGCATGTGCAGCCGATTCCGCCTACGCGTGGCCTGATTTTTGACCGCAACGGCGTGATCATTGCCGACAACCGGCCTAGCTTCAGCCTGTCCATGACTCGCGAACGTGCGGGTAACTGGCAGGAAGTGCTGGATACCATCGTCGAAGTACTGGACTTGACGGCGGATGACCGGGCGATTTTCGAAAAGCGCATGAAGCAGGGGCGTCGGCCGTTCGAGCCGGTGCCGATCCTGTTCGAGCTGAACGAGGAGCAGATTGCCCGCGTGGCGGTCAACCAGTTCCGCCTGCCCGGCGTGGAAGTCGTCGCCCAGCTGGTGCGCCACTACCCTCAGGGTGCGCATTTCGCCCACTCGGTCGGTTATGTCGGGCGGATCAACGAGAAAGAACTGAAAACCCTCGACCCGGTCAATTACAGCGGCACCCACCATATCGGCAAGACCGGCATCGAGCGCTTCTACGAGCCTGAGCTGCACGGTCAGGTCGGTTACGAGGAGGTCGAGACCAACGCCCGGGGCCGTGTGCTGCGGGTGCTCAAGCGCACCGATCCGAAGCCGGGCAAGGACATCGTGCTGAGCCTCGACATCAAGCTGCAGGAGGCCGCCGAGGCCGCTCTGGGTGGCCGGCGGGGCGCCGTGGTGGCGCTCGACCCGCGTACCGGTGAGGTGCTGGCGATGGTCAGCCAGCCCAGCTTCGACCCCAACCTGTTCGTCACTGGCATCAGCTTCAAGGCCTATGCCGAGCTGCGCGACTCGATCGACCGGCCACTGTTCAACCGCGTCCTGCGCGGCCTGTATCCGCCGGGCTCGACCATCAAACCGGCAGTTGCCATTGCCGGCCTCGACAGTGGGGTGGTCAACGCCAGTAGCCGGGTGTTCGACCCGGGCTACTACCAGTTGCCCAACTACGATCACAAATACCGTAACTGGAACCGTACCGGTGATGGTTGGGTCGATCTGGACACCGCGATCATGCGCTCCAATGACACCTACTTCTACGACCTTGCCCACAAGATGGGCATCGATCGGCTGTCCAGTTACATGAACAAGTTCGGCATCGGCCAGAAGGTGGCCCTCGACATGTTCGAGGAGTCGCCCGGGCTGATGCCGTCGCGCGAGTGGAAGCGAGCCACCCGCCGGCAAGCCTGGTTCCCGGGGGAAACGCTGATCCTCGGCATCGGCCAGGGCTACATGCAAGCCACGCCGCTGCAACTGGCCCAGGCCACCGCGCTGATCGCCAACAAGGGCGTGTGGAACCGCCCGCACCTGGCCAAGACCATCGAAGGTCAGCCGCCGGTGGACCCCAACCCGATGGAAGACATCGTCCTGCGTGACAAGTCCGATTGGGCCAAGGTCACCCACGGCATGGAGCAAGTGATGCACAACGCCCGCGGTACCGCCCGCAAGGCTGCGGCCGGCGCCCAGTACCGCATCGCCGGCAAGAGCGGTACCGCCCAGGTGGTGGCCATCAAGCAGGGCGAGAAGTACGACCGCAACAAACTCCAGGAACGCCACCGCGACCACGCGCTGTTCGTCGCCTTCGCCCCAGCTGACGATCCGAAGATCGTGGTCTCGGTGATGGTCGAGAACGGTGAGTCCGGCTCTGGCGTTGCAGCACCCGTCGTGCGGCAGATCATGGACGCCTGGCTGCTCGATGAGAGCGGCCGGCTCAAGACTGAATTCGCGCCTGCCACCGTCGCCCAGGAAACGGCCCAGTGAAGAATAATTTCGATCGCATGCTCTCCAGCGAGGACGTGATGCGTCGACGCGCCAGCTTCCTGCAGCGCATCCACATCGACGGCCCCTTGCTGATCATCCTGCTGACCCTCGCGGCCGGCAGCCTGTTCGTCCTCTATTCGGCCAGTGGCAAGAACTGGGACCTGCTGCTCAAGCAGGCTACCTCGTTCGGTATCGGCCTGGTCTCGATGTTCGTCATCGCCCAGCTGGAGCCACGCTTCATGGCGCGCTGGGTGCCGTTGGCGTATCTGGTGGGGGTATTCCTGCTGGTGGTGGTGGACGTCATGGGCCACAACGCCATGGGCGCCACGCGCTGGATCAACATCCCCGGGGTGATCCGCTTCCAGCCCTCGGAGTTCCTCAAGATCATCATGCCGGCGACCATCGCCTGGTACCTCTCCAAGCGCACCTTGCCGCCGCACTTGAAACACGTGGCAATAAGCCTGGTGTTGATCGGTGTGCCGTTCATTCTTATCGTCCGCCAACCTGACTTGGGCACGGCGCTGCTGATTCTCGCCTCCGGCGCATTCGTGCTGTTCATGGGTGGCCTGCGTTGGCGCTGGATTCTCAGCGTGCTTGCAGCGACGGTGCCCGTAGCGGTGGCGATGTGGTTCTTCGTGATGCACGACTACCAGAAGCAGCGCGTACTGACCTTCCTCGACCCGGAGAGCGACCCGCTGGGCACCGGCTGGAACATCATCCAGTCAAAGGCGGCGATCGGCTCCGGTGGCGTGTTCGGCAAGGGTTGGCTGCTGGGTACCCAGTCGCACCTGGACTTCCTGCCGGAAAGCCACACCGACTTCATCATCGCGGTGCTTGGCGAGGAGTTCGGCCTGGTCGGTATCTGTCTGCTGCTGATCGTCTATCTGCTGCTGATCGGCCGCGGGCTGATGATCACCGCGCAGGCGCAGACCCTGTTCGGCAAGCTGTTGGCGGGCAGCCTGACCATGACCTTCTTTGTATATGTGTTCGTCAATATCGGTATGGTCAGTGGCCTGTTGCCTGTAGTGGGTGTGCCGCTGCCCTTCATTAGCTATGGCGGAACTTCGTTGGTGACGCTGCTGTCAGCGTTTGGCGTTCTGATGTCGATCCATACGCACCGCAAATGGATCGCGCAGGTTTGAATAAGGTGAAGAATTTAATGCAAGCAGTGCGTAACTGGGCTGCCCGTTGTGCGCCGTGGATCGGCGCGGTGGGCCTGTTCGGCGCTGTACAGCTGGCCCATGCCGGTGATTACGACGGCTCGCCGCAGGTGACCGAATTCGTTCTCCAGATGAGCCGCGACTATGGGTTTGCTCCCGAACAATTGAACGGGGTATTCCGCGAGGTACAGCGCAAGCAGTCGATCCTCGATGCCATCTCGCGCCCGGCCGAACGGGTCAAACCGTGGAAGGAATACCGGCCGATGTTCATCACCGACGCGCGCATCGCCCGTGGCGTGGACTTCTGGCGCCAACACGAGGCGGTGCTGGCACGTGCCGAGCAAGAATATGGCGTGCCAGCGCAGTACATCGTTGCAATCATCGGCGTGGAAACCTTCTTCGGCCGCAATACCGGCAATTACCGGGTGATCGATGCCTTGTCGACCCTGGCCTTCGACTACCCGCCGCGCGCGGAATTCTTCCGCAAGGAACTGCGAGAGTTCCTGCTGCTGACCCGTGACGAACAGGTCGACCCGCTCACCCTCAAGGGTTCTTATGCCGGTGCCATGGGCCTGCCGCAGTTCATGCCGAGCAGCTTCCGCAACTACGCGGTGGACTTCGACGGCGATGGCCACATCAATATCTGGAACAACCCCGACGATGCCATCGGCAGCGTGGCCAGCTACTTCAAGCGCCATGGCTGGGTGGCCGGCGAGCGCGTGGTCAGCCGTGCCCAGGTCAGCGGCGCGCAGGCAGATCTTGGCCTGACCACGGGTATCGAACCTGCGAAAACCTTCGGGGAGTTGCGGGCGTTGGGCTGGTCGAGCCATGATGCGTTGCGCGATGATCTGCCGGTTACCGCTTTCCGCCTGGAAGGCGACAACGGCCCCGAGTACTGGTTGGGCCTGAAGAACTTCTACGCGATCACTCGCTACAACCGCAGCGTGATGTATGCCATGGCGGTGCATCAGCTTGCGGAACAGCTGGTCCAAGTACGGGGCGTCAAGTAATGCGCGCAATCATCTCTGCCAATACCTTCAAGCTGCTGACCTGCATGACCGTCGGCATGTTGCTGGTCAGCTGTTCCTCCAGCCGCCCGACCACCCAGAGCAGTGGCAACGTCGTCCGTTCGCAGCCTGGCCTGGACATCAACCGTGCCCACAAGGACGGAGCGCCGTGGTGGGACGTGGACGTCAACAAGATTCCCGATGCTACGCCAACCGTGCACACCGGTGCCTACAAGGCCAACCCGTACACTGTACTGGGCAAGACCTACTACCCGCTGCAGGACTCGCGCAATTACCGCGCCGAGGGCACCGCGTCGTGGTACGGCACCAAGTTCCATGGCCAGAACACCGCCAACGGCGAACTCTACGACCTGTATGGCATGAGTGCGGCACACAAGACCCTGCCGCTGCCGGCCTACGTCAAGGTGACCAACCTGGCCAACGGCCGCAGTGTGATTCTGCGGGTCAACGACCGTGGGCCGTTCTATTCCGACCGCATCATCGACCTGTCCTATGCCGCGGCGAAGAAGCTCGGCTACGCCGAGATCGGTACTGCGCACGTGCGGGTCGAGGGCATCGACCCGCAGCAATGGTGGGCACAGAAGGGCCAGCAGCCGCCGCTGATGCTGAAAGAACCGCAGGTCGCGCAGACCCAGGCGATTCCGGCCAGCACCGGGCGGGTCGAGCAATGGACCCCGCCGCCGCAGCAGCACGCGGCGCCGGTGGTGCCGGTACAGGTGGGCGGCAACAGTGTGGCCGCCAACACCGGGGGCAACGTTCTTCAGGTGGGCGCCTTCGCCAACCCGGATGCCGCCGAACTGCTGCGCTCCAAGCTGAGCACCATGGTCAGCGCGCCGGTGTTCATCAGCTCCATCGTGCGTAACCAGCAAACCCTGCACCGCGTGCGCCTGGGGCCGTTCAGCAGCCAGGGCGAGATCCAGCAGGCGCAGAACAGCATTCGCCTGGCGAACCTTGGCCAGGCCAAGCTGGTCACAGACTGACTTGCCTGAGCAGCAAGCTTCCAGCTGCAAGTTGCAAGAAGGGGCGGCGCAATCCTGGGCTGGCTTTTTCTTGTGGCTTGAAGCTTGAGACTTGCCGCTCAAGCTGTCGGTTTTGTCATGAATTGCCGGCCCCGGCCATGTACAATGTCGGCTTTTGCCCGCAGCGGCATAACGCCGCACCCTGATTCAGACGTTCAGGGGTGGGCCGGCCATGGCCACTAAAACTAGACTGACTGGCGCTGGGCACACGATGTGGCCCAGGGAACATCAGACCATTAGCGATTTTCGAGAGACGGATGAACATCACCAACCTTGCCAAACGACTTTGCCTGCCCGTACTGCTGATGCTCACGCCTGCTGCCTTCGCAGCAGAGCAGATGATGCCTGCACCACCGCAGCTGGCTGCCAAGTCCTACGTACTCATGGACGCGTCCAGCGGCAACGTGCTGGTCGAGAACAATGGTGACGAGCGCCTGCCGCCAGCCAGCCTGACCAAGCTGATGACCGCCTACATCGCCACCGTCGATATCCGTCGTGGCCAGATTGGCGAGAACGACCCGGTCACCGTCAGCGAAAACGCCTGGCGTACCGGCGGTTCGCGCATGTTCATCAAGGTCGGTAGCCAGGTTACCGTCAGCGACCTGCTGCACGGCATCATCATCCAGTCGGGTAACGATGCCTCGGTCGCCCTGTCCGAGCACATCGCCGGCAGCGAAGACGCCTTCGCCGACATGATGAACAAGACTGCTGCCGAACTGGGCATGTCCAACAGCCACTTCATGAACCCGACTGGCCTGCCGAACCCGGAGCACTACTCCTCGGCTCACGACATGGCCCTGCTGGCCCGCGCGATCATCAACATCGACCCGGCCCACTACGCTATCTACTCGCAGAAAGAGTTCTTCTGGAACAACATCAAGCAGCCGAACCGCAACCTGCTGCTGTGGCGTGACAAGACCGTCGACGGTCTGAAAACCGGCCACACCGAGGAAGCCGGTTACTGCATGGTGGCTTCGGCCGTTCGTGATGGCCAGCGGCTGATCGCCGTGGTGTTCGGCACCAACAGCGAGCAAGCCCGCGCCGCCGAGACCCAGAAGCTGCTGACCTACGGTTTCCGCTTCTTCGAAACCCAGACCTTCTACCAGAAGGGCACCGAGCTGACCCAGGCACCGGTATGGAAGGGCGCGACCAGCCAAGTCAAGGCTGGCCTGGCCGACGACCTGACCATGACTATGCCTAAAGGCCAATTGAAGCGCCTGCAGGCTTCGATGACCATGAACCCGCAGCTCACCGCACCGATTGCCAAAGGTGACGTGATCGGCAAAGTGGAAGTCAAACTGGACGAGAACGTGGTTCACAGCGCCGACCTGATCGCCCTCGATGGCGTCGAGGAAGGTGGTTTCTTCCGCCGTATGTGGGATAGCATCCGTCTATTCTTCTACGGGTTGTTCAACTGATACGTGACCTGCAAGCCCCCGCACATCCTGCGGGGGCGTTGTTGTTGCCACGGCTTACGAGGCCGTTTCCGCCATGAGCGAACCTGACGTAAAGTCGCACAAGATCGAATTCCCATGCGCCGATTACCCGATCAAGGTAATCGGCGACACCGTTGTCGGCTTCAAGGACACGGTGATCGAGATCCTCAGCAAGCATGCCAAGGTCGACCTTTCCACGCTGGCCGAGCGCCAGAGCAAGGAAGGCAAGTACACCACCGTGCAGCTGCATATCGTCGCCGAAAGCGAAAACCAGCTGCATGACATCAATAGTGCCCTGCGTGCCACCGGCATCGTGAAAATGGTGCTCTGATGTCCCTTTGCCTCGGTATTCGCGAGCTTGGCCTGCAGCCCTATGAACCGGTGCTGGAGGCCATGCGTCGCTTCACCGAGCAGCGTAGCCCGGACAGCCAGGACGAAATCTGGCTGGTCGAGCATCCCGCGGTCTTCACCCAGGGCCAGGCTGGCAAGGCCGAGCACCTGCTGGTACCGGGCGACATCCCGGTGGTGCAGACCGACCGCGGTGGCCAGGTGACCTACCATGGCCCCGGGCAGCTGGTGGCCTACCTGCTGCTGGACGTGCGCCGCCTGGGTTTTGGCGTGCGCGAGCTGGTCAGCCGCATCGAGCAGACCTTGATCGACCTGCTCGCCAGCTACGGCGTCAGCGCCGTGGCCAAGCCCGATGCGCCGGGTGTCTATGTCGACGGAGCGAAAATCGCCTCCCTCGGCCTGCGAATCCGCAACGGCCGTTCCTTCCACGGCCTTGCTCTGAACGTGGACATGGACCTAGCGCCATTCCGCCGAATCAACCCCTGTGGGTATGCGGGGCTGGCCATGACCCAGCTGCGCGACCTGGCAGGCCCGATCGTACTCGACGAGGTCAGGACAAGGCTGCGCGGACAGCTGGTCAAGCACCTCGACTATGCTGAGCAGACGACCCTCACGGGCGGAATCGACTGAATATGACAACTGTGCAAGAAGCCGTGCCGAACCTGATACCTACCCAGGATGCCACCGCGCGCCCAGCGCCGAAGAAAGTGGAAGCTGGGGTAAAACTGCGTGGCGCCGAAAAGGTCGCGCGTATCCCGGTAAAGATCATCCCCACCGACGAACTGCCTAAAAAGCCTGACTGGATCCGCGTGCGCATCCCGGTATCGCCGGAAGTCGACCGTATCAAGCAGCTGCTGCGCAAGCACAAGCTGCACAGTGTGTGCGAAGAGGCGTCCTGCCCGAACCTTGGCGAGTGCTTCTCCGGTGGCACCGCGACCTTCATGATCATGGGTGATATCTGCACCCGTCGTTGCCCGTTCTGCGACGTCGGCCACGGTCGGCCGAAGCCGCTGGACCTGGACGAGCCGAAGAACCTGGCCGTGGCCATCGCCGACCTGCGCCTGAAGTACGTGGTGATCACTTCGGTGGACCGCGACGACCTGCGTGACGGTGGTGCCCAGCACTTCGCCGACTGCATTCGCGAAATCCGTGCATTGTCGCCAGGTGTGCAACTGGAGACCCTGGTGCCAGACTACCGCGGCCGTATGGACGTTGCCCTGGAAATCACTGCGCAAGAGCCGCCAGATGTGTTCAACCACAACCTGGAAACCGTACCGCGCCTGTACAAGGCTGCGCGTCCTGGTTCGGACTACGACTGGTCGTTGGACCTGCTGCAGAAGTTCAAGCAGATGGTTCCGCACGTACCGACCAAGTCGGGCCTGATGCTCGGCCTGGGCGAGACCGACGAGGAAGTGATCGAAGTGATGCAGCGCATGCGCGAGCACGACATCGACATGCTGACCCTCGGCCAGTACCTGCAGCCGTCGCGCAGCCACTTGCCGGTGCAGCGTTTCGTCCACCCGGACACCTTCGCCTGGTTCGCCGAGGAAGGCTACAAGATGGGCTTCAAGAACGTCGCTTCCGGCCCATTGGTGCGTTCGTCGTACCACGCCGACCAGCAGGCTCACGAAGCCAAGATCAAGCTCTGATCCGGGCCTTCGCTGAACATGCCGATGCACGCTGAGAGGCGGCATCGGCATTTTTGTTTTTGCTGCATAGAAAGGAGCTGCGATGAATTGCGCTGAAACCATGGAATCGCGTTTGCCCAAGGCGCTGGCAGCCAATGCCTGCTTCGCCATCGTCGCCCCTGCCGGGCCGGCTCGCCTGGATGCGCAGAAGGCGGCCCAGTGGTTCGCCGAGCGAGGCTACCGCTGCCGGATCTTCCCGGGTGTTCATCAGGCCGAGGGTTACCTGGCTGGTAGCGATGATCAGCGCCTTGAAGATCTGCATGCGGCCGTTGCCGACCCTGATGTCGACGCAATCCTGTGCATGCGCGGTGGTTATGGCAGCATGCGTCTGCTCGATCGGCTGGACTTCGAGTTGATCCGCCGCAACCCCAAGCCGCTGGTTGGATACAGCGACATCACGGCGTTGCACACGGCCATCTACCAGCGTACCGGGTTGATCACCTTCCACGGCGCAATGCTCAATGCCGACCTGTTGGGTGCCAAGCTGCAGCCGACCGAGTCGTCGCTGCTGGTGCAATTGGGCGGGCTTTTGCGGGAGGGGGATGAAATTGCCCATCCGGCCGATTTCGCCTTGAGTTGCGTGGTGCCCGGCGTTGCCAGCGGGCGCTTGCTGGGGGGCAATCTGTCGATGCTGGGGGCGACACTGGGGACAGTGGCGGAAATTGATACGCGGGGCTGCATTCTGTTCATCGAGGACGTCAACGAGCCGTTATATCGGGTGGACAGGCTGCTGACCCAGTTGCGCCTTGCAGGCAAGCTGGAGGGCATCAAGGGCGTGCTGGCAGGGGATTTTGCCGGGATTACTACCGCAGCGCTGGCACCGTTGCTTGAGGAGACTTTCGGGCCGTTGGGCGTACCAGTACTGGCTGGGTGGCGCAGCGGGCATTGTGATCCGAATGTGTGCTTGCCGCTGGGGGCCTGGGTGAGGCTGGACAGTGAGAAGCAGACACTGGTGCTGGGGCAAGATCTGTTCAGGGCTTGAGATTGCCGGGGCTGCTTCGCAGCCCTTTCCGACCGGTCCGGCGCCCCGGCAAGGCCGCTCCTACAGGTCACGCGTTTTCCTGTAGGAGCGGCCTTGCCGGGGCGCCGGACCGGTCGGAAAGGGCCGCAAAGCGGCCCCAGGTGCATCAGCGCTGACGCAGGCTGTCGAGCAGTTTGTGGGTCGGGTAGCCATCTGCCGGCCACCCCAGCCCCTGCTGGGCATTGCGAATCGCCTTGCGGGTATTGGCCCCGATGATGCCATCCGGGTTGCCCGCCTCATGCCCCTTGGCATTCAACAAGTTCTGCAACTCCATCCGCTCGCTGCGACTCAGTGGCAGGTCTTCCTTCGGCCAGCTGCCGCTGATGAAGCCCCAACCCGAGAAGCGATCACCCAGCAGGCTCACCGCCAGCGCGTAGGAAGACGAGTTGTTGTACTTGAGAATGGCGCGGAAGTTGTCCAGTACCAGGAATGCCGGCCCACGGGCGCCAGCCGGTAACAGTAGGGCAGCTGACAACTGGTTGCTGCCGGCCGGCAGCTGGGTACCCGCAGGTAGCTTTACGCCCATCTGCAGCCATTCGTAAACCGGTTTGCGCAGCGTGCCGTCGGCCTGCCAATAGTCGAAGCCTGCTGGTACTTGCACTTCGAAGCCCCACGGCTGGCCATGCTTCCAGCCAGAGCTCTGCAGGTAATGTGCAGTCGATGCCAATGCGTCGGGCGTGCTGTTCCAGATATCCCGGCGACCGTCACCGTCGAAATCCACCGCATGGGTGTTGTAGGTGGTCGGGATGAACTGGGTCTGGCCCATGGCGCCGGCCCACGAACCACGCATGGCCTCAGGCTGGATGTCGCCATGCTGGATGATCTGCAGGGCGGCGATCAGCTGGTCCTGGGCGAACTGGGGGCGGCGGCCTTCATAGGCCAGGGTGGCCAGCGAGCGGATCACCGACTTGTTGCCCTGGAACTGGCCGAAGTTGCTTTCCATGCCCCACACTGCGACCAGTGCCTGGCGGTCGACGCCGTAGCGTTGCTCGATGCGGGTGAGCAGCTCGGCGTTCTGTTCCAGCAGTTTCTTGCCGTTGCGCACGCGCAGGGGCGACAGGGCACCATCAAGGTATTCCCATACCGGGCGGGTGAATTCGGGCTGGCTGCGGTCGGCCTTGATCACGTCCATGTCTGGCGTGACGCCGAGGAACGCGCGGTCGAAGGTGCTTGGCGCGATGCCGGCCTGGAGTGCCTGCAGGCGGAAGTTCGCCTGCCATTCGGCAAAGGTCTGCAGGGGCTGGATTTCGGTGCTGACGTCAGGCGTGGCGCTGGGCAGGGTCACTACCGGCGCGGGCTGGGCGGGCGCCAGCGGCAGGGCGTCGGCGGCGGTGGGTTTTTCCGCGCAGGCGACGAGCAGGATGAAGCTGGAGGCCGCGAGTAGCTGGCGGGATTTCCAACGGGGAAGAAGACTCAAGAGCATGCACAGATCCAGAATTGCAGGTCAGGTGCCGACCATACCATGCCTGCGCTTGCGATGCTTTCATGCGGCCAAAAAGTAAGAAGCCTCCCAATCTCTCGATTGGAAGGCTTCGCGGCGGTAGCTGCCTTTGCCCTTGTCTGGTCGCTCCTGGCGGCAGCGGAAGAGGGGCTGGGCAATGATCGACTTGGCCTTGTTCGGGCCGTGCTTTTTCGGCTTTTTGCTCATGGCGGGGTTCCTGGCTTGGGTGGCTTTCGGGGCGCACTTTAGGCCTGGGAAGGTGAAGGAGCCAATTGATTGTGTTTATGGTCGCTCTCTGGGGCTGCTTCAGCCCCGGCTATTCTGCAGGCAGCACCAGCCTTTGCCCTGCCATCAATAGCGACAAGCGCGACAACCCGGTCCAGGGCGAACCCTCGGCCTGCCCCTTGATCTGCGCATCGATACGCTGGGCATCTCGCAGCAACTGTGCCCAGCGCTGTGCCGAGAGGCGCTGCAGAGCCTTGCTGACGAGTGGTCGGCGCTTGTCCCAAACCGGTGGCCGGGCCTGGCTGAAGGCCTTGTCCAGCGGCACACCCTGGGAAAATTGCTGGGCCAGGCCGGCCAGCAGGCGCAACTCGCGGGCCAGAGCCCAGAGAATCACCGGCGGTTCCACACCCTCGCCGCGCAAGCCTTCGAGCATGCGCAGGGCGTGTGCTGCCTCACCATTGAGGATGGCGTCAACCAGCCCGAAGACATCGAAACGCGCGCTGTCGGCAACCGCAGCCTGCACTGTCTCGACGGTGATCTGGTTACCGTCAGCCAGCAGCTTGAGCTTTTCGATCTCCTGGGCTGCGGCCAGCAAATTGCCTTCGACCCGCGCGGCGATCAGGTCGACGGCATCGCGTTGGGCCGACAGCCCGGCCTGGGACAGGCGCTGGTTGATCCACTGCGGCAATTGCTGGGTATCCACCGGCCAGATCTGGATGAACTGGCAATGCGTGCCTTCGATCAGTGCCTTGCCCCACTTGGTCTTCTGTGCACTGCCATCGAGCTTGGGCAGGCTGATCAGCAGCAGGGTGTCTTCGGCGGGTCTGGCGCAATACTCCATGAGCGCGGCAGCCCCTTTGTCACCGGGCTTGCCCGACGGCAGGCGCAGCTCCAGCAGGCGCCGCTGGGCGAACAGCGACAGGCTGGCACCCGCTTGCAGCAGGGTACCCCAGTCGAAGTTGGCGTCGGCACTGAACACCTGGCGCTCGTCGAAGCCTTGCTGGCGGGCCGCATTGCGGATGGCGTCGGCGGCTTCCTGGCACAGCAACGGGTCATCGCCACTGACCACGTAGACCGGGGCCAGGCTGCCTTGCAGGTGCTTGTTGAGTTGGGCGGGGGCGAGCTTCATGGGAGCAGGCGGGGCGCCGGAGCGCCCCGCTCGGGCTTAGTTGCCCGGGATTTCCAGAGGTGACTGCTGCGGCGTTTCCGCCTGCTGGCGGCGCGCGGCCTCAAGCGCGTCGGCTTCAGCCTTGGCACGTGCGTCGGCCTTGCGTTGCAGCTCGTCGAGTTGGGATGGGGTCAGCATCTGCAGGCGAGTGACCATCGACTGCACCAGGTCGCGGCGCATTTCTTCGCGCGAGCGCTGGGCCTCCTGATCGGAGCCGGTGATATTACTGCCGTCACGCACATAGATCTTGCGTACTTCTACCTTGTCGCTCAGCAGCTCGAGGTTGTTAAGGCCCAGGATGCTGTAATTGAGCGTGGTGGTGAGCTCGTATTCGGCAGTGGCGTTGCCAGCCGCGTAGCTCGCCGAACGCGAGTTTTCCTGCTCGTTGGTCAGCACCAGGCGATAAGGTGCGCCGGCGTGCACATTGACGCCACTGTTCTCAAGTACCTGGCGCAGTTGAACCAGGGTCGGGCCATAGGCGTTGCGTGCGCTGACGTCCATTTCCTTGACGCTCAGTTCGTTGGTGCCGGTGCCGCGCAGCTGGAAACCGCAGGCGCTGAGCAGGACAGCCAGGCCCATTACCAGCAGATTGCGTTTGATCATGTTGTTGCTCCCTTGTGGGCCGATACCGCCCACCCGCATAGGCTGCGGGTGGGCGTTGCCATCAGTTGGCGACGATGTTGACCAGTTTGCCCGGTACCACGATGACCTTGCGGATGGTCAGGCCATCGATGAAGCGCAGGACGTTTTCGTTGCTGCGGGCAGCGGCTTCGACTTCCTCACGGCTGGCGGCGGCAGGCATTTCCACCTGGCCGCGCAGCTTGCCGTTGACCTGCACCACCAGGGTGATGCTGTCCTGCACCAGGGCGCTCTCGTCGACCGCCGGCCAGCCAGCGTCGATGACAGCCTGGTCGTGGCCCAGCTGTTTCCACAGTTCGTGGGAAATGTGCGGCGTGATCGGCGCCAGCAGCAGGGTCACGGCTTCCAGGCCTTCCTGCAGCAAGGCACGGTCTTGCTCGCTGGCCTGCGGGGCCTTTTCCAGCACATTCATCACGGTCATCACCTGGGCGATGGCGGTGTTGAACTTGTGGAACTGGCCCACGTCGGTGCTGGCCTGCTTGATCGCAGCGTGGATGGCGCGACGGATGACCTTCTGTGCGTCGTCCAGAGCGGCGACATCCAGCTTGCCCGGCAGGCCCTGGGCGACGTGAGCCTGGGCCAGGCGCCATACGCGGCGCAGGAAGCGGCTGGCACCCTCGACGCCGGAGTCGGACCACTCCAGGCTCGCGTCAGGTGGCGAGGCAAACATCATGAACAGGCGGCAGGTGTCGGCGCCGTACTGGTCGATCATCGATTGCGGGTCGACGCCGTTGTTCTTCGACTTCGACATCTTCTCGGTGCCGCCGATTTCCACCGGCAGGCCATCGGTCTTCAGGCGTGCACCGATGATCTTGGCCTTGGCATCGCGCTCGATTTCGACGTCGGCCGGGTTGAACCAGTCCTTGCCGCCGTTGCTGGCCACGCGGTAGTAGGTCTCGGCGACCACCATGCCTTGGGTCAGCAGGTTCTTGAACGGCTCGTTGGAGGTGACCAGGCCCTCGTCACGCATCAGCTTGTGGAAGAAGCGCGCGTACAGCAGGTGCAGGATCGCGTGCTCGATACCGCCGATGTACTGGTCGACCGGCAGCCAGTGGTTGGCCGCTTTCGGGTCGACCATGCCACCTTCGTAGTTTGGCGAAGCGTAGCGGGCGAAGTACCAGGACGATTCCACGAAGGTGTCCATGGTGTCGGTTTCGCGCTTGGCCGCGGCACCGCATTTCGGGCAGCTGCACTCATAGAACTCAGGCATGCGCGCCAACGGCGAACCGGCGCCGTCCGGCACCACGTTTTCCGGCAGGGTGACTGGCAGCTGGTCTTCCGGCACTGGCACGTCGCCGCACGACGGGCAGTGGATGATCGGGATCGGGCAGCCCCAGTAACGCTGGCGGCTGATGCCCCAGTCGCGCAGGCGGAACTGGGTGCGCGATTTGCCCAGCTCTTTGCGGATCAGGGCAGCTTCGATGGCGTCGAAGGCGCCGGCGAAGTCCAGGCCGTCGAACTCGGCGGAGTTGATCAGCTGGCCATGCTCGCCATAGGCGGCCAGCCACTCGCTGCCAACGTCATCGCCCGCGCTGGTGCGTACCACGGCCTTGAACGGCAGGTTGTACTTGTGAGCGAACTCGAAATCGCGCTCGTCGTGGGCCGGTACAGCCATCACGGCGCCATCACCGTAGTGCATCAGCACGTAGTTGGCGACCCACACTGGCAGCTTCTCGCCGGTCAGTGGATGCTCGACGAACAGGGAAGTGGGCATGCCCTTCTTCTCCTGGGTGGCCATGTCGGCCTCGGCCACGCTGCCGCTCTTGCATTCGTCGATGAACGCCTGCAGCGCCGGGTTGCCCTGGGCGGCCTGGGTGGCCAGCGGGTGCTCGGCAGCAACGGCGACATAGGTGGCGCCCATCAGGGTGTCCGGGCGGGTGGTGAAGACCTTCAAGGTGCCTTCGTGGCCGATGCTGGCCTGGTCGAACGGGAACTGCACTTCCATTCCGCGCGACTTGCCGATCCAGTTGCGCTGCATGGTCTTGACCTGCTCAGGCCAGCCCGGCAGCTCGTCGAGGCTTTCCAGCAGCTCGTCGGCGTAGTCGGTGATGCGGAAGTAGTACATCGGGATTTCGCGCTTCTCGATCAGCGCGCCCGAACGCCAGCCGCGGCCGTCGATGACCTGCTCGTTGGCCAGTACGGTCTGGTCGGCCGGGTCCCAGTTCACGGTCCCGTTCTTGCGGTAGATGATGCCTTTTTCGAACAGGCGGGTGAACAGCCACTGTTCCCAGCGGTAGTAGTCCGGCTTGCAGGTGGTGACTTCACGTGCCCAGTCGATGGCCAGGCCCAGGCTCTTGAGCTGGGTCTTCATGTAGTCGATGTTTTCGTACGTCCACTTGGCCGGGGCGACGTTGTTCTTCATCGCCGCGTTTTCCGCGGGCATGCCGAAAGCGTCCCAGCCCATCGGCTGCAGGACGTTTTTGCCCAGCATGCGCTGGTAGCGGGCAATCACGTCGCCGATGGTGTAGTTGCGCACGTGGCCCATGTGTAGCTTGCCGCTCGGGTACGGGAACATCGATAGGCAATAGTAGGTGTCTTTGCCTGGCTGTTCGGTAACAGCGAACGATTGTTGCTCGTCCCAGAAGTTCTGGGCGGCGGCTTCGATATCACGGGGCGTGTATTGTTCGTGCATGGCTACTTTTTGCTGAGAGAGAAGAGACCTTGTTCCAGGCAGCGGAACCTCGCTGCGTCCGGCACTCCGGTGTCATTTAGAGTGAACGCCGTAGCATACAGCAGCGCTGCGTATCGTGGGAAACCTTGATTGCGAATGCCCGCTGGTCGCGGCATCCGGCTGCTTTTTGCAGCGACGCTAAGCTCAGGTGTGGGGGGAGATATTCTTTATCTTCAATGAGGTGAACGGATGGGAGAGACGCAGCTACCCGCAAGCAAACCGGAGCTTTACGAACGCCTGATCGACCGTCTTGGCCTGGCACTGGAAGTCGCCAGAACCTCGGTGAGATTACGCGACGAGATGCCAGCCGAGCTGGAGTTGCGTGGCTTGAGCCATGCAGAGTTCGAAGTGATCAAGGCTTACCTGGATTCCCTCCCGGAACGCCGCAATGCCTGCGCCGGTACTTTCCCACAAGCGGAACCGGCAACGGCCAAGATTATCTGGCTCAAGGACAAGAAACGCCCCGCCAACTCGGCGAGATCCAGGACGCTGCCGCATCGCTAGCCGTTCAGGACGCCAGGCGCAGGCTATCGCGCGCCGGTTCTACAACATACATCCCATGATTGGCGCCGGTTCACACTTGTTGACCGGCGCCGATCCTCTATAGGCTGCACGCCTTCCATGGAGGTGTGTCGATGCCGATCCGGTTTTTCATCAAACAATGGCTGATGCCGCCTGGCATCCTGTTTCTGCTGCTGCTTGCGGCGTGGTGGTTGCGCAACCGACGGCCGCAGCTGGCCATGGTCTGTTTTGTCGCGGGGCTGGGAGGCCTGTGGTTGATGAGCTTGCCGCTGGTGGTGCAGCAGTCTGCACGCCTGCTGGAGACCGAACCGCCTTTGCCGACAAGCGACTGGGCTGGCCTTGCAGGCAGGGCGGATGCCATCGTCGTGCTCGGTGCAGGGCGTGAGCGCGGTGACCCAGCCTGGGGTGGTGATGATCAGCCCACGGCAACTGCACTCGAGCGCATGCGCTTTGCCGCGCGGCTGGCGAAAGCCTCGGGGTTGCCAGTGCTGACCAGTGGCGGCTTGCATTACGGTACGCCGCCAAGCGAGGCGCAGTTGATGGCAGACCGCCTGCGCGAGGATTTCGCGGTGCAGGTGAAGTGGAAGGAAGAGGCCAGCCGCACGACTTGGGAAAATGCCCAGTTGAGCGCCAAGGTGTTGCAGCCGTTGGGCATACGCCGAGTGGTGGTGGTGACCCAGGCGTGGCACATGCAGCGCTCGCGCTGGAGCTTCGAGCGGGCCGGGTTTGAGGTGGTGCCGGCGCCGGTCGGGTTCCTGGGGCGCGATCATGCACGGCCGTTCGGCGGGTTGCTGCCGGAGAGCCGGGCCATGTGGCAGAGCGGCCAGTTGTTCAATGAAGCGGCTGGGTTGGTGGGGTACCGGTTGCTTTACTGAATGGCGACCTGCACAAAACTCTTGTGGGAGCGGCCTTGCGTCGCGAAAGGGCTGCGCGTTGGTGCACAGATTTTTGGGGCCGCTTTGCGGCCCTTTCGCGACGCAAGGCCGCTCCCACAGGGCCTGTCAGACGGTCTTGGCAATACGGCCGGCCAGCAACGCCCAGCCCAGCAACAGCACACAGAGGATCGCCAGCGGCCACGACCGCCACTGCAGGTAAGGCGTCAGTTGCTGCATCGGCACCACTTCGCCATACAGCACCGCGCGCTGGAACTGCGGCACCTCTGCGGTGATCCGGCCAAACGGGTCGATCAGTGCCGTCACGCCGTTGTTGGTGGCGCGGATCATCCAGCGGCCGGCCTCCAATGCACGCATCTGCGCCATCTGCAGGTGTTGCAGCGGGCCGATCGAGGTGCCGAACCAGGTGTCGTTGCTGATGGTCAGCAGCAGGTCACTGCGTGCTGCCAGGCCTGCAGCGAACTCGGGGTAGACCACTTCGTAGCAGATGAACGGCGCAATCTGGTAACCCTTGGCCTGCAGCAGTGGCTGGTCCGCGGGGCCGCGGGCAAAGTCCGACATCGGCAGGTTGAAGAACTCGATCGCGCCGCGAAGCATGTCCTGCAGGGGCACATACTCGCCGAACGGCACCAGTTTCTGCTTGAGGTAGGTACCGTCGCCTTCGCCGGTCACGGTGACGCCGTTGTAGTAGCGGCGCTGATGGTGCACCACTTCACGCACCGGCACGCCGGTGATCAGCGCCGAATGCCGGTCGGCGGCAAAGCGCCCCATTACATCGATATACCCCTGGGCCTGGTCCTTGAGCACCGGTACGGCAGTTTCCGGCCACACCAGCAGGTCGACCGGCCTGGAGCTGAAACTCATGTCGCGGTACAGCGCCAGTTGCGCATCGATGTGCGCCGGGTCCCATTTCAGGTCTTGTTCGACATTACCCTGCAGGGCCGCGACCTTGAGTGGGTCGCCGGCAGGCTTTGTCCAGGCGTGGCCTTTGAGGGCCATGCCGATCACCCAGGGCGCCAGCAGCAATACCGCAGCTACCGCGAGGAATGATGGGCGTTCGCGCAGGCGGTGCAGGTTGCACAGCAGCGCGGCACTCAGTGCCAGGGTGAAGGATATCAGCCACACCCCGCCCAGCGGCGCCAGGCCTGCGAGCGGGCCATCCAGCTGGCTGTAACCGGCATACAGCCAAGGGAAACCGGTGAGGAACCAGCCACGGAAGGCCTCTTGCAATAGCCATAGTGCGGCGAAGCAAAGGGCGTCGGCCAGGGGCGCCTCATTACGCCTGAACCAGCGCGCCCACAACCAGGTGGGCAAGGCGAAGAACCAGGCGAGGGCGGCGAAGAACGCCAGCAGCAAGACGATCGCCAACAGCGGCGAGGCGCCGCCGTAGGTGTTCATGCTGACGTAGATCCACCAGGTGCCAGCGCCGTAGAGGCCGAAGCCGAACCACCAGCCACGCCACATGGCCTGGCGCGGGCTGAGCTCGCGCAGGCCGAGGTAGAGCAGGGCGATGGACAGCAGGGCCAGTGGCCAGATGTCGAACGGCGCCAGGGCCAGGAGGGTCGATGCGCCGGCCGCCAGGGCCAGCAGGTTACCGGGCCAGCCGGGGCGGGTGATCCAACGCATGTTTGTCCTTAGCGGGTGATCGGAGTCAGGCGCAGCAGGTGTATCCGCCGGCTGTCGGCATTGAGAATACGGAACTTGTAGGCGCCGATCTCGGTGGTCTCGTTGCGCTTGGGCAGGTGGCCGAAGGCACTCATCACCAGGCCGCCAACGGTGTCGAACTCGTCATCCGAGAACTCGCTGTCGAAGAACTCGTTGAAGTTGTCGATCGGGGTCAGCGCCTTGACCAGGAAGTCGCCACTTGGCAGCGGCTTGATGTAGCTGTCTTCTTCGACGTCATGCTCGTCCTCGATGTCACCGACGATCTGTTCCAGCACGTCCTCGATGGTCACCAGGCCTGCCACACCGCCGTATTCGTCGATGACGATGGCCATGTGGTTGTGGTTGGCGCGGAACTCGCGCAGCAGCACATTCAGGCGCTTGGACTCCGGCACGAAAGTGGCCGGGCGCAGCAGGTCCTTGATGTTGAAGCTATCGCCGTTCTCCTTGAGGATCAGCGGCAGCAGGTCCTTGGCCAGCAGGATCCCGAGCACATCGTCATGGCTTTCACCGATCACCGGGTAGCGCGAGTGGGCGGCGTCGATGACGGCCGGAAGGAACTCGCGCGGCGATTGGGTCGCCTTGATGCTGATCATCTGCGAACGCGGGACCATGATGTCGCGTACCTGCAGGTCGGCGACCTGGATGGCACCTTCGACGATGGTCAGTGCTTCGCTGTCGAGCAGCTTGTTCTGATGGGCTTCGCGCAGCAGCTCAAGGAGCTCCTGGCGGTTTTTCGGCTCATGGGCAAAAGCCTGGGTCAGTTTACCCAGCCAGGACTTTTGCCCGTTGCTCGATCGATCTTCGCTCATGGCGGTTCTCGTGATCCTTGGTGTATCAGTGTGGGAGAAGTTCGTTTTCATCGTCGGCGTACGGGTCGGGGTGACCCAGTTCTGCCAGCAATTCCCGTTCCAGCGCTTCCATCTCCTCGGCCTCATCGTCATCGATGTGGTCGTAGCCGAGCAGGTGCAGGCAGCCGTGGATGACCAGGTGCGCCCAGTGCGCTTCCAGCGACTTGCCCTGTTCGGCGGCCTCGCGTTCGACCACCGGCACGCAGATCACCAGGTCGCCCAGCAGCGGAATGTCGAGCAGGTCATCGGGTACATCGGCCGGGAACGACAGCACATTGGTCGCGTAGTCCTTGTGCCGGTAGGTGTGGTTGAGCTCGCGGCCTTCGGCCTCGTCGACCAGACGGATGGTCATTTCCGAGTCGGCCGTGCGCTGGCGCAAGGCCAGTTCGCACCAGCGGCGGAAAGCAGCATCGTCAGGGGCGGCGGCATCCGTGGCCCTTTGCAGGTCAAGTTCAAGCATCTTTGTTGCTGGCCTCGGGCTTGGCTTGACGGGCTTCGAAGCGGTCGTAGGCTTCGACGATACGCTGCACCAGTGGGTGACGAACCACATCTTTGGGTTGGAAATGGGTGAAACTGATCCCCGGTACGTCCTTGAGCACCTCGATCACATGGGCCAGGCCCGACTTGGTGCCACGTGGCAGGTCGACCTGGGTGATGTCGCCGGTAATCACCGCGGTCGAGCCGAAGCCGATGCGGGTAAGGAACATCTTCATCTGCTCGAGCGTGGTGTTCTGGCTCTCGTCCAGGATGATGAAGCTGTTGTTCAGGGTGCGGCCACGCATGTAGGCCAGCGGGGCGATCTCGATCACCTGGCGCTCGATCAGCTTGGCCACGTGTTCAAAGCCGAGCATTTCGTATAGCGCGTCGTACAGTGGGCGCAGGTACGGGTCGATCTTCTGGGCCAGGTCACCCGGCAGGAAGCCGAGCTTTTCGCCCGCCTCGACTGCCGGGCGTACCAGCAGGATGCGGCGTACCTGCTCGCGCTCCAGGGCATCGACGGCGCAGGCCACGGCAAGGTAGGTCTTGCCGGTACCGGCCGGGCCGATGCCGAAGTTGATGTCGTTGGCCAGGATTTCCTTGACGTAGCGCTGCTGGTTGACGCCGCGCGGGCGAATATTGCCCTTGCGTGTGCGCAGCGAGACGCTGACCTCATTGACCGCCGGGTTGTCGATGTTTTCGACCGTCGACTCCTGCAGATACAGGTGCACGGTTTCCGGCGACAGGTCGTTGGCCTTGGTCTCGCGATAGAGGCGGCGCAACAGTTGTTCGGCAGCGGAAGTGGTCTTGGGTTCGCCGATCAGCTCGAATTGGTTGCCGCGGTTGCGGATTTCGATGGCCAGGCGTTGTTCGATCAGGCGCAGGTGCTCGTCGAACTGGCCGCACAAGTTGGCGAAACGGTGGGCCTCGAAGGGTTCGAGGATGAAACGATGGGGTTGTATGGGTGCGTTCAAGGTCGTTTTTAGCCGCTCGACGGCGATGGATGTGAACTCAAGAATAACCCTTGAAGGGCAGTGGCGAAAGCACTGAAACGTTCAACGGTCTGTACTGCCTGTTCCGGCCTCTTCGCGGGCAAGCCTGCTCGCACAGGTACTGCGCCACCCTGAGGGCTGCGGATAACCTTTGGGAGCGGGCTTGCCCGCGAAGGGGCCGGTACAGGTATCATGCGCGCCATTTCTTACGCATGTGTTAACCCGCCGAACATGAGCAAACGCGAGCCCGCCATTTATAAAGTGATCTTCCTCAACCAGGGGCAGGTCTTCGAGATGTATGCCAAGCAGATCTACCAGAGCGACCTGTGGGGTTTTCTGGAAATCGAAGAGTTCGTTTTCGGTGAGCGCACCCAGGTGGTGGTCGACCCGAGCGAAGAGAAACTCAAGAACCAGTTCGAAGGGGTGATCCGCAGTTTCGTGCCGATGCATTCGATCGTGCGCATCGATGAGGTGGAGCGCCTGGGTACGGCCAAGATCAGCGAGGCCAGGGCCACTGGCAACGTGATGCCGTTCCCGATGCCGATGCCGGAGAAGTAAGGATCAGGGGAGTGGCGAGAACGGCGTGCGCCCTTCGGCGTTCTGCAGTTCGAGCAGGTATTTGCGGAAGATCTGGCCAAGCACCTGAGTAGCGTGCTCCAGCTCGTCGCGCGGCATCTGCTCGGTCACTTCGTCGGCCATGTCCAGCGCGTCCTCGGCGCCGTTCACCGCGGCCATCTTCAGCAGGATATAGGCCTGCACGTTGTTGGCCTTGACCCCTTCGCCATGGAAGAACATGGCGCCAAGGCGGTACTGGGCTTCGGCGTGGCCTTGCAGCGAGGCCTTTTCGAACCAGTCCAAGGCCTTTTTCAGGTCTTTCGGTGTCAGCGTGTAGTAGTACTCGCCCAGCTCGAACTGTGCCTGGGCGTCCCCGGTCGCCGCTGTTTCCTCGCAGGCTTTCAGCGCGTTCTGCAGGTCTTCTGGCTGAACATTGAGCGTGCAGCGCCCCGTTGCCGGAATCAGCAACGAGTTACCGCCCTCCGCCAGGGCCAGCAGGGGCTGAAGAAGCAACAGGCAGCCCAAGGTCAGGGCGCGGCCGGTGCGGTTCATGGGGATCGACTTACCTCTGCAAAGCTGCGGCCAATGTCTCTGGTGGCACATTATGGGATAAGCAGCGCCAACCTTACAAAGTTTTACGCGAAATTCTGTATTGAAGAAGCCTTTGCTGATTGAGCAGCGCATTTATTACCTGCTCTGGCCTCATCGCGGGTAAACCCGCCCCACAGGTCACGCATGTCCTTGTATGGGCGGGTTTACCCGCGATGAGGCCAGAGCAGGCTGGCATTTACTTCAGCGCGGCGAAGGCCTTTTCAGCTGCATCCAGGGTGATCTGCAGCTCTTTCTCACCATGGACGATCGAAGTGAAGCCCGCCTCGAACGCGCTCGGCGCCAGGTACACGCCACCGTCGAGCATCAGGTGGAAGAAGCGCTTGAAGCGCTCGGCGTCGCTGGCCATCACGTCGTCGAAGGTGACGATGTCGTCGGCGCCACTGAAATACAGGCCGAACATGGCGCCCGCCTGGGTGGTGACGAACGGCACGCCAGCGGCATCGGCGCGCTGCTGCAGGCCATCGAGCATACGGCTGGTGAATGCGCTCAATTCGTCATGGAAGCCCGGGCGGCTGATCAGCTTCAGGGTGGTCAGGCCAGCGGCCATTGCCAGTGGGTTGCCCGACAGCGTACCGGCCTGATAGACCGGGCCCAACGGGGCGATGCAGCCCATGATTTCGCGTTTGCCACCGAAGCAGCCCACCGGCATGCCACCACCGACGATCTTGCCGAAGGTCGACAGGTCCGGCTTGATCCCGTAGTAACCCTGGGCGCCGCCCAGCGAAACGCGGAAACCGGTCATCACTTCGTCAAAAATCAGCACCACGCCGTGCTTGTCGCACTGCTCGCGCAGGCCTTCGAGGAAGCCAGGCGCCGGTGGCACGCAGTTCATGTTGCCGGCCACCGGTTCGACGATGATGCAGGCCACGGTCTGGCCGACCTCGGCCAGGGTCTTCTCGACGGCCGCGATATCGTTGAACGGCAGGGTCAGGGTGTGCTTGGCGAAGTCCGCCGGTACGCCTGCCGAACTCGGCACGCCTTGGGTCAGCAGGCCGGAACCGGCTTTTACCAGCAGGCTGTCGGAGTGGCCGTGGTAGCAGCCTTCGAACTTGATGATGGCGTCACGGCCGGTGTAGCCACGGGCCAGGCGGATGGCACTCATGGTTGCTTCGGTGCCGGAGCTGACCATGCGCACCATTTCCATCGATGGCACCAGCGAGCAGACCAGGTCGGCCATCTCGGTTTCCATCGCGGTCGGCGCGCCATAGGACAGGCCGTGCTGCAACTGGTTACGCACGGCGTCCAGTACTTCCGGGTGGCCGTGGCCGAGAATCATCGGGCCCCACGAGCCGACGTAGTCGACATAGCGCTTGTCATCTTCGTCGACAACGTAGGCGCCTTCGGCATGTTTGAAGAACAGCGGAGTGCCGCCGACGCTCTTGAAAGCGCGGACCGGCGAGTTGACGCCGCCTGGGATGTGTTTCTGGGCTTTGGCGAACAGGTCTTCGGAACGGGACATGGGATCTTCTCTCGAAATCAGGAAGCGAACAGGGCGTTGAAGGCGCGGGCGCGGCGGGTGACTTCCTGCGCGCTGTCGGCACCGAACAGGCCGTGGATCACCGCCAGCAGGTCGGCTCCATGGGCGATCAGCGGGGCGGCGTTGTCGAGGGTGATGCCACCGATCACGGCGATCGGCAGTTTCACCTGGGCACGGGCTTGCTCCAGCAGATCGACGTTGGCAGCCGGCGCACCCGGCTTGGTGACGGAATTGAAGAAGCGGCCGAAGGCCACGTAGCTGGCACCTTCGCTGGCGGCCTGGGCGGCCAGCTCGAGGTTTGCGTGGCAGGTAGAACCGATGATTGCCTGGCGGCCGAGCAGGGCGCGAGCCGGCGTCAGTGGGCCATCGGTCTGGCCCAGGTGCACGCCGACACCCAGGCGCGCGGCCAGTTCGGCGTCGTCGTTGATGATCAGTTGTGTGCCATAACGCTCGCAAAGCTTCATCAGCGCTTCGGCCTCGCGCAGCCGGCGGGCGGCGTCGTCGCTCTTGTCGCGGTACTGCAGCAGGCACACCCCGCCTTCCAGCGCGGCTTCGACGTGGGACAGGAAACGGCCGGCGAGCAGCTGGCTGTCGGTGATTGCGTACAGACCGCGTAGCTTCATTGAAAGCCTCGTATCAGGAGCAGAAATCCAGGGGCAGGCGGCGCGGGACGAACTGGCCTTTGCCCAGCTGCTCGGCGTCGCGCAGGGTGCGCCAGGTGTAATCCAGGGCGCTTTTCACCGCGCTTTGCAGTTGCTCGCCAAGGGCCAGGCGACCGGCCAGGGCGCTGGCCAGGGTGCAGCCCGAGCCATGATAGCTGCCCGGCAGGCGCTGGCAGGTCCAGGTGTGGCTCTGGCCGTCGCGGCTGTACAGGCGGTTATGGATTTCGTCCTCGTCGCCGTGACCACCGGTAATCAGCAGGTGTCTACAGAACGGCAACAGTTTTTCGGCACACTCGTCGGCAGTGCCGTCAGGCAGTTCGGCGAGGATGCGCGCTTCTGGCAGGTTCGGCGTGGCGATGGTCGCCAGCGGCAGCAGGCGTTCGCGCAGGGCATAGCCGACTTCGTCCTTGCCCAGGCGGCCACCGCCACCGGCACGCAGCACCGGGTCGCAGACCAGCGGCAGGTGCGGGTGGGCACTGAGCAGCTCGGCGACGGTGTCGACCATGCCGATCGAGCCGAGCATGCCCAGCTTCACGGCGGCGACCGTGGAGTCGGCCAGCACGGCATTGGCCTGGGCCAGGACCCATTCGCGGTCGAGCACGCGGAAGTCGGAAACGTTGACGGTATCCTGCACGGTCAGGGCGGTCACGGTAGGTGCAGCGTGACAGCCTTGGGCGATCAGGGCTTCGATATCTGCCTGCAAGCCGGCGCCGCCACTTGGGTCGTGGCCGGAGAGACAGAGGACAACGGGGCGGGAGCTGTAGGTATTCATGGTCGGCGAGCTTACCACCAAACCCATTTGTGCGGATCGTCCTACAAACGAGATTTGTTGATCGAGCGGTCAAATTTTATTGGCTATTACCTCTGAAAGCATTGATTTAGAGCCTTTTCTTTAAAAAATGGAGTGGCCCATCGCAAGGGTTGAAAGCTATGCTAGAGTGCTCGGATAACTCGACAAACGGGCTCTGCCGGATTTCG
Source organism: Pseudomonas putida (assembly GCF_002025705.1). Lineage (NCBI taxonomy): Bacteria > Pseudomonadati > Pseudomonadota > Gammaproteobacteria > Pseudomonadales > Pseudomonadaceae > Pseudomonas > Pseudomonas putida. The sequence goes on from NZ_CP018846.1 coordinate 341,923, forward strand.
TCGTCTCAAAAGGATTGGAGGCCATCGCGACGCGACCGGACAGGCCATGCTGGGGCTGTATGCGCTATTTGCTGATTATGCTTCTGGGCTTGCTGCCCGCGCTGGCCGGAGCCGTCGAATTCGACGAGGCGACCCGGCACCTTCCATTGGGCAAAGTCATGCAGGTCTACGAGGACCGTGATGGCAGCGCCAGCATCGCCCAGGTCAGCGCGCCTATTTTCGCCAGCCGTTTCCGCACGCACCGCGAGGATGTGCTGAACGCCGGTTACTCGACTTCGGTGTTCTGGCTCAAGGTCGACCTGCACTACGTCGCCTCTGCCAATGCATTGCCACGTCAGTGGTTGCTGGAGCTGGCATACCCGCCCATGGACCATATCGAGCTGTACTTGCCTGGCAGTGATGGCGAGTTCCGCCTGGCTCAGCGCACCGGCGACGCCTTGCCCTACGACAGCCGCCAGATACGCCAGAACAATTACCTGTTTGAACTACCCCTGCAGCCGGGGCAGTCGACCACCGCCTACCTGCGCCTGCACAGTCAGGGTTCGTTGCAGGCACCGCTGGCGTTGTGGTCTGCCGAAGCCTATATGGAAGATCAGCCGACCCGCCTCTATGTGCTGGGCATGATCTACGGCGTGCTGCTGGTAATGGCGGTGTACAACCTGTTCATCTACCTCAGCGTGCGCGACGTCAGTTACCTCTATTACATTCTCTATATTGCCTCGTTCGGCCTATATCAGGTTTCGGTCAACGGGGCGGGGGTCGCCTATTTCTGGCCGGACAGCCCGTGGTGGGCCAACGCCGCAACGCCTCTGTTCATCGGCGCTGCGGGCCTGTTCGGTTGCCAGTTCGCACGTCACTTCCTGCAGTTGGGCAAGATCAGCCGCGGCTTGGACCGGCTGCTGCAGTTCTTGATGCTTGGTGGCGTGCTGGTGATGGTGCTGTCGGTGAGCATGCGCTACGGCATCGCCTTGCGCATGGCCACGGTGCTGGCTTTGCTGTTCACCGTAAGCATCTTTGCTGCCGGCTTGTATGCCTGGGTACGTGGCCTGCGCGTGGCGCGCTGGTTCATCATTGCCTGGACGGCGTTTCTGCTCGGAGGGCTGGTCAACACCCTGATGGTGCTGGGTTACCTGCCCAACCTGTTCATCACCATGTATTCCAGCCAGTTGGGTTCGGCGCTGGAAGTCGCGTTGCTGTCGCTGGCCCTGGCTGATCGCATCAACAGCATGCGCGAACAGCAGGCGCAGACCCTGCGTGATACAGGCCAGGCGTTGGAGCAGATGAACCAGCAACTGGCCAGAAGCAACCACCTCAAAGACGAATTCCTCGCCACCGTCACCCACGAACTGCGTACGCCGATGAATGGCGTAATTGGCTCGCTCGAACTGATGCACACGTTGCCCATGAGCGCCGAGATGGCCCAGTACCACCGCACAGCGGTCGGTTCGGCCCAGGACATGATGGACATGGTTGACGACATTCTCACCTTGACCGAGCTGCAGGCTGGCCGCATGCGCCCGCAGGCGATGCCGTTCAGCTTGCGGCGCACGCTGCAGGACCTGCGTGCCGGCTATGCCGGAACAGCCTTGGGCAAGGGCTTGTACCTGAGCCTGGACATCCCCGCCGAGTTGCCGGACGAGTTGCTGGGCGATGCGCAGAAAGTGGCGCGCTGCCTGGGTTGCCTGGTGGACAACGGCCTGAAGTTCACGCACCAGGGGGGGGTGATGGTGCAGGTTCGCGGTCGCCGCCTTGGCCCTGACAGCCTCGCGCTGAGTTTCACCATCAGCGACAGCGGTATCGGTTTCGATGATCTGGACCAGGCGATCCTCTACCAGCGGTTCTTCCAGGTCGACGGTTCGATGACCCGGCGCTATGGCGGACTGGGTATTGGCTTGTCGATCTGTCGGCAGCTCGCCGAGTTGCTTGGTGGCAAGCTGTCTCATGAGTCGACGCGGGGGCTGGGGAGCCGGTTTGAGCTGACCTTGAATGTGGCCATTGCCCAGGTGCAGATGCCGCCGGGCAGAGCTGTTTCGGGGGTTACGCGGTTCTAGGTGCATGCCTTGAGGGTTTGGCACCTGTGAGATCTTGTGGCGAGCCCCTGGTAGACCTGAGTCTCCCCCTCGCCACATGTTTAGTCATTAATGTCACTTTGACTGACCCGCAGGGAGTGCTTCACTGGGCCTTTCAGGCATGCCCGGATCCAGGAGCTCCCGATGAACCTGCACCAGTACGCTGAAACCCACGAAGTCACCAACCAGCCGCCGTCACTTGACGGTGCCAACCTGTACCGCCTCGATCTGCCATTGCAGGAGTGGTCACGGCGCTTCGGGGCCGGTTGGGCCGAATCGCGGATCGACGCCTATGGTGCCCTGGCCGGCGGGCCGTTGATGGCCGCAGGCTTCCTGGCCAATGCGCACAAGCCGGAATTCAGCAGCCATGACCGCTACGGCCATCGCATCGACCTGGTCGAGTTTCACCCCGCCTATCACGAACTGATGCGCACCGCCGTCGAACACGGCCTGCCTTCATTGCCCTGGGCTGAACCTCGGCCCGGTGCCCATGTGGCGCGGGCGTCGATGACTTACCTGCACAGCCAGGCCGAAGCGGGTACCGGCTGCCCGCTGACGATGACTTTCGCTGCCGTGCCTGCGCTCAGGCTGCAGCCCGAGCTGGCCGAATACTGGCTGCCGAAGATTCTTGCCTGTGAGTACGACCCGCGTAATGTCGGCGACCGGCACAAGGCCGGGGTGACAATTGGCATGGCCATGACCGAGAAACAGGGTGGCACCGATGTGCGCGCCAATACCACTCGCGCTTACCCGGTCGGAGGTCCCGGCCCGGGGCAGCCCTACGAGCTGGTCGGGCACAAGTGGTTCTGCTCGGCGCCAATGTGCGACGCCTTCCTGACCCTGGCGCAGACCGACAAAGGCCTGAGCTGCTTCCTGTTGCCGCGCCACCGGCCCGACGACAGCCGCAACCAGTTCTACATCCAGCGCCTGAAGAACAAGCTGGGCAACAGCTCCAATGCCTCCAGCGAAGTCGAGTTTCGTGGTGCCTTGGCGTGGATGGTCGGCGAGGAGGGGCGTGGGGTACCGACCATCATCGAGATGGTCGCCATGACCCGCTTCGACTGCATGGTCGGCTCCAGCGCGCTGATGCGTCAGGCGTTGACCCAGGCTGCACACCACTGCGCCCATCGCAAGGTCGGTGGCCGGGTGCTGAACGAACAACCACTGATGCAGAACGTGCTGGCCGACCTGGCCCTTGAAAGCGAGGCGGCGCTGGCCCTGAGCCTGCGCATGGGGCACGCCCTGGAGCAGCTCGACGACCCGCAGCAGGCGCATTTCGCGCGGCTGGTCACGGCAGTGGGCAAGTACTGGATCTGCAAGCGGGCGCCGGCAATGATAAACGAGGCCGCCGAGTGCCTGGGCGGTGCGGGTTATGTGGAAGACAGCATCCTGCCGCGGCTGTACCGCGAAGCACCGGTCAACTCGACCTGGGAGGGCTCGGGTAACGTGCAATGCCTGGACGTGTTGCGCGCGTTGTCCAAGGAGCCTGGGGTGCTCGATGCTCTGTTCGCCGAGCTAGGCGACGGGCATGGTGACCCACGCCTGGCCGCGCATATCGGCAACCTCAAAGGGGCGTTTGCCGATACCAGCGATATCCAGTACCGGGCACGGCAGCTGACCGAGGACATCGCCTTGGCGCTGCAGGCCAAGCTGCTGCTGGAGGCGGGTAATGCCGTGGTCAGCGATGCGTTCATCGGTAGCCGGTTGACCGGTGGCGGGCGGGTGTACGGCGCATTGCCGCGCGGGGTGGATGCCGAGGCACTGGTGGCTCGGGCAACGCCAGCCTGGGCTGGATGAATTGCCTTCTTTGCAGGCAAGCCCGCTCCCACAGGGTTATCACCGACCTTGAAGGTGGCTCAGCATGTGTGGAAGGGGGCGTGCCCGCGAAGAAGGCGACACCGATCAATGGGGATGTATTTACCCAAGAAGGCAGGCAAGATGGCTTACACGCATGTCCAGACAGGAAGCCCAGTGTGAGCCAAGCTTTTGTAGTCGTTGATACCCCCGAACAGGCCGTCGACCGTCTGGCGGCCTTGCATGAACAGGCCACCGGGGCCCTGAGCCAGGCCCTCAAGCGTTACCTCAAGGACCGTACCGAGCCGGATGCCGACGAGCGCGCCTTGTACCGCTATCCGGCCCTGCGCCTGACCTACTACAGCCACGGCGAAGTTGCCGCCACTACCCGTGCCTATGCCAAGGTCCAGGTAGCGGGCACCTACAGTGTCACTGTCACCCAGCCCGCGGCATTCCGCGGTTACCTGCTGGAGCAACTGCGCCCGTTGATGCACGACTACACGGTGACCGTGGAAGTCGGCGTCAGCGAACAGAACATCCCGTACCCCTATGTGGTCGACCAGGGCGATGAGCTTGCCGGCAGCGGCATCACCGCCGCTGAGCTTGCGCGGGTGTTCCCCAGCACCGACCTGTCGGCGGCCACCGACAACATTGCCGACGGCCTCTACGACTGGGGCAACGCCGAAACCCTGCCGCTGGCGCTGTTCGATGCCGCCCGCGTGGACTTCTCCCTGCGCCGCCTGGTGCACTACACCGGCAGCGACTGGCGCCATGTGCAGCCGTGGATCCTGCTGACCAACTATCACCGTTATGTCGACCAGTTCATCAGCCATGGCCTTGAGCAACTGCGTGAAGACCCGCGCTTCGTGCGCATGGTGCTGCCGGGCAACGTGATGATCGAGAAGGGCATGGACCACGGCGAAGCTCAAGCCCTGGTGGCCAGTGTGGTCTGGCACCGCTACCAGATGCCGGCCTACCACCTGATCGCTGGCGACGGCGATGGCGTGACCCTGGTCAACATCGGCGTCGGCCCGTCCAACGCCAAGAACATCACCGACCACCTGGCGGTGCTGCGCCCGCACTGCTGGCTGATGATCGGCCACTGCGGTGGCCTGCGCCAGTCGCAGACCATCGGCGACTATGTGCTGGCTCACGCCTATATGCGCCGCGACGGTATTCTCGACCGCGTGGTACCGCCGAACATTCCGATCCCGGCGCTGGCCGAAGTGCAGTTGGCGCTGCAGGAAGCCGCAGCGCAGGTAACCGGTGAGCGTGGCGAAGAGCTGAAAAAGCGCCTGCGCACCGGCACCGTGCTGACCTACGACGACCGTAACTGGGAGCTGCGCTGGGCCCAGGAGCGCCCCTTGATCAACCTGTCGCGCGCCGTTGCGGTAGACATGGAAAGCGGCACCATCGCAGCCCAGGGCTATCGCCTGCGGGTACCGTACGGCACCTTGCTGTGCGTTTCCGACAAACCGCTGCACAGCGAAATCAAGCTGCCGGGTTCGGCCAACGCCTTCTACAACCGTGCGGTCAGCCAGCACCTGAAAATCGGCATCGCTGCCCTCGACCTGCTGCGCACCGAGCTCAATTCGTTGCACTCGCGTAAACTGCGCAGCTTCGATGAGCCGCCGTTCCGCTGAGGATCCATGCCACTGCCACCCCGTTCCAAGCCGCGCCGCCCCCAGGCGCGGCCTGCCGGCCCCCGTCGCCAGGCCAAGGCGCCACCGGCCGAGCCACGCCTGATTCTGTTCAACAAACCGTTCGATGTACTCACCCAGTTCAGCGACGGTGAGGGGCGCGCGACCCTCAAGGATTTCATCGGCATCCCTGGTGTATACCCGGCCGGGCGGCTCGACCGCGACAGTGAGGGCTTGTTGCTACTGACCAACGATGGCGGGCTGCAGGCGCGCATTGCCGACCCGAAGCACAAGTTGCCCAAGACCTACTGGGTACAAGTAGAGGGCGAGCCGAGCGACGAACAGATCCAGCGTTTGCGCGATGGTGTGGAACTGAATGACGGCCCGACCTTGCCCGCCGAAGCCCGGCGCCTCGACGAGCCCGAGCTATGGCCACGCAATCCGCCGGTACGTTTTCGCAAAAGTGTGCCGACCAGCTGGCTGGAACTGGTGATCCGCGAGGGCCGCAACCGCCAGGTGCGGCGGATGACAGCTGCCGTGGGTTTGCCGACCTTGCGCCTGGTGCGTGTGCGGATCGGTGACTGGGCACTGGATGGGCTGGAGCAGGGTTGCTGGCGCGAAGTGGCGCCAAAGCTTTAGACCCCTTCGAGAAACGCCACCACCACGCTCTTGATGATGAAGGCCAGCACCCCCAGCCCAAGCACGAAGAACAAGATCATCGTGCCAAAGCGCCCGGCCTTGGACTTTTTCGCCAGGTCCCAGACGATGAAGCCCATGAAACCGATCAGTACGGTGACCAGGACGATCATCATCCACTCTTCGAATACGGCGGGATCCATCTGTGTTCTCCAGGCAGGCTGAGCTTGCGATTATACGCGGGGGAGCCGGCGTTTAGCGCAGGTGGGTCAATGGCAGCTCGGTGCTCGCCAGCACCTGGTTGAGCACGAAGCTCGAGCGCACGCTGGTAACGCCTTCGATACGGGTCAGGCTGCCTAGTAGCAATTTCTGGTAGTGGTCCATGTCCGGCACCACCACCTTGAGCTGATAGTCGGCATCCATACCAGTGACCAGGCTGCACTCGAGCACCTGCGGCAGGTTGCGGATGGCGGCTTCGAAGGTCTCGAAGCGTTCCGGGGTGTGCCGGTCCATGCCGATCAGCACGTAGGCGGTCAGGCTCAGGCCAAGCTTCTTGCGGTCGAGCAGGGCGACCTGGCGCGAGATATAGCCGTCGTCTTCCAATTGCTTGACCCGACGTGAGCATGGCGATGGCGACAGGCCAATGCGTTCGGCCAGCTCCTGGTTGGAGATGCGTGCGTCACGCTGCAATTCGGCGAGGATGCTCAGGTCGTAGCGGTCAAGTTTGCTCATGGAAAAGGCCTTTTCTGTTCAGATTGCGGTGAATTATCGATCCAGGGTTAAAAATTGCGCAAGTGCTATTTATCTGAGCAATCTTCGCAATCCTCTGCCGCAACCTCTCCCGTATCGTTACCTACAGAATCACTGCCCGGACATCAGTCCACGGCGACGCGCCCTAGGCGGGCGGTCGCGGCCAGCCATCCAACAGGATCTGCAGGCCCCCGGGCTACACAGCTTCCAGAAGACGCTGTGAGGTGAGCCGGCGCCACAAGTGCCGAGCACGGACGACAATTCTCAAAGGGAGGCCAATGGCCTCCCTTTTTTCATGGCCGCGATTTCATCTGCCCGTGGTGCCGGCGCGGTAGACTGGCAGCATGCCGTTTTCTTTACCGTGAGGAACAACATGAAGTCGCGCATCTGGCAGTTGGCAGGTGTTGGTTTGTTGGGTTTGAGCATCAGCTTCGGGGCCATGGCCGAAGGGCCGGGCGAGGGGCATGGCGAGGGGCGTGGCAACGAGGGTGGCCCGGGCCGCCCACTCAACTCGCGTGACGAAGTGCAACAGACCCAGCCCGCGCGGCAGGGCTACTACCAGGATATCCCCCGGCACAACGGCGACAATCGCCACTGGCAAGCCGGCGGCCCGGGGCAACGGCCCGGCGGCGACTGGCAGGGGCGCCCGGACGGCCACGGTAATGGCTGGGGCCCCGGGCCGCAGTATCGCCCTGGGCACACCATCGATCACTTCCCGGACCGCTACTGGAAAGTGCCGTATCGCGGCAATGACTACTTCTACTCCGGTGGTTACTGGTATCGCCCGCACGGTGGCAGCTACGTGGTGGTGACCCCGCCCTACGGCGTGCGGGTCAACTACTTGCCGTCCTATGCACGGGAAGTCTGGCTGGGTGGCGCTCTGTTCTTTCTGGTGGCTGACACCTATTACCAGTACCTGGCTGACAGCCAGGAGTACGTCGTGGTCAACCCGCCCGCCATGGCACCGGCACCGTTGCCAGCGGCAGCCCCGGCCGGCAACAGCTACGACGTGATTGCCTACCCGATGTACGGCCAAGGGCAGGAGCAGCAGGATCAGGACCGCTATCAGTGTCACCGCTGGGCTGTGAGCCAGTCAGGCTTCGACCCGGCAACGGCGCCTTATGCGCCGCCCATCGAAGTGGCGAGCAACTACCGACGGGCGCTGAGCGCCTGCTTCAGCGGCAGGGGCTACAGCGTCAACTGAGTCACACCGGATCGGCATGCACCATCACATCCGCCCTTGGATAACGCTGGCGGATGACCTCCGAGGCCCGCACGCACAGGTCGTGGGCTTCATTCAATGGCAACTGCCCGGGCAACTCAAGGTGCAGTTGCACGAACCACTGGTTGCCCGACACCCGCGTACGCAGGTCATGCACGCCTTTGACGCCCGGAATACCCAGGACCAGCTCGACCATCCCTTCGCCAATGTCGCCGGGCAATTCCTTATCCATGAGGATAGCCGTGCTTTCGCGTGCGATCTGCAGTGCACTCCAGAGGATGTAGAACGCGATGCCCAGACCGAACAGCGCATCCAGTTGCGGCCAGCCGAAGCGTGCCAGCAGTAGCGCGAGCAGGATGCTGCCGTTGAGCAGCAGGTCGGAGCGGTAATGCAGTGAATCGGCGCGCACTGCGGTCGAGCCAGTCAGGCGAATGACCTTGCGTTGCAGTGCCAGCAAGGCGATGGTCAGCGCCAGCGACAGCAGCATCACGCCGATGCCGATGGCGGTGTCACCCAGCGGCTCCGGGGCTTGCAGGCGCTCGACAGCCTGTACCCCGATCAGCACCGCGCTCACCCCGATGAACAATGCCTGGGCCATGCCGGCCAGGGCCTCGGCCTTGCCGTGGCCGAAGCGATGGTCGTCATCGGCCGGGCGCAGGGCGTAATGCACGGCCAGCAGGTTGAGGAACGAGGCGACTGCGTCCAGTGCCGAGTCGGTCAACCCGGCCAGCAGGCTGACCGAACCGCTCAGCCACCAGGCCACCGCCTTGCTCACGACCAGGATGCTGGCCACTGCCAGTGAGGCGCGGGTGGCCAGGCGCAGTAAACGCTGGTGTTCTGCCGGGGTAATCATGCCCAGGGTGAAGTCCTCGTGGGTATCAGGCCGCAGGTACCAGGCCCAAGGCCGCCAGCTGCTCGACGCTGCCGCGGTGCTGGATCAGCCGTGGGTCATCCAGCGGCAGGCGCTGGCCCAGTTCGCTTTCGAGAATGGCTTGCAGCTTGAGGTTGTCGACCTTGCCATCCGGGCTGACGGCATCACGCAATTTTGCCGGGTCGACCTGAGCGGTGTGCCCGCCCCGGTAGTAGATGGCGCCGGTGGCGAAGTCGATGCCGAAGGCGATCAGGCCTGGGATCACGTAGAACAGGATGCCGATGGCGTCCATGGCGGCGACCACGGGGTCGATCTTGCCGCCGATCTGGCCACGGCGCTCGGGATAGAAAATGGTGCCGCAGGCCGTCAGCTGGGTCAGCAGGGTGACGATCAGGGCGCCACCAATGACGCGGGATGGGATGCGCATGTAAATCTCCGAAAAGGTGTTCAGCAGGGCAAGCGAAGCGCCAGCACCTGAAGCTAAGACCATGATAGAGCAGGCTGGGTTCGCCGTTATACTCGCCAGACTGTTCGAGGACCACCATGATTTCTTTACCGATCGATGCTGTCTTGCCCGCCCTGCGCCAAACCCTTGGAAACCGCGACGAAGCCGTGCTCGAAGCACCCCCCGGTGCGGGCAAGACCACCCGCGTGCCGCTGGCGCTGCTCAACGAGCCGTGGCTGGCCGGGCAGACCATCCTCATGCTCGAACCGCGCCGCCTGGCTGCGCGGGCCGCGGCCGAGCGCCTGGCCAGCGAGCTGGGCGAAAAGGTTGGTGAAACCGTGGGCTATCGCATCCGCCTGGACAGCAAGGTCGGGCCGAACACGCGCATCGAGGTGGTCACCGAAGGCATCCTCACCCGCCGGTTGCAGTCCGACCCGGCACTTGAAGGTGTGGGCCTGCTGATCTTCGACGAATTTCATGAGCGCAGCCTGGATGCCGACCTGGCCCTGGCGCTGAGCCTCAATGGCCGCGAGCTGTTACGTGACGACCCACCGCTGAAAATCCTGCTGATGTCCGCGACCTTGGAAGGCGAGCGCCTGTCGCGTTTGCTCGACGACGCGCCAGTGGTCAGCAGTGAAGGGCGCATGCACCCGGTGGATATCCGCTGGGGCCGGCCGTTCCAGCCGGGCGAGTTCATCGAGCCACGGGTTGTGGATAACGTGCTGCTGGCATTGGCCGAACAGCCTGGCAGCGTGCTGGTGTTTCTGCCTGGCCAGGCCGAGATCCGCCGTGTGCACCAAAGCCTGCAGGATGCCTTGGGTGAACGGCCAGATGTTCTGCTCTGCCCGCTGCACGGCGAACTCGACCTCAATGCCCAGCGTGCGGCCATCGACCCGCCAGCCAAGGGCCTGCGCAAGGTGGTGCTGGCCACCAACATCGCCGAGACCAGCCTGACCATCGATGGTGTGCGCGTTGTCATCGATGCCGGCCTGGCGCGGGTGCCGCGTTTCGACCCGGGTAGTGGCATGACCCGCCTGGATACCCAGCGTATCTCCCGCGCTAGCGCCACCCAACGCGCCGGCCGCGCGGGGCGGCTGGAGCCGGGGGTGTGTTACCGCCTGTGGTCCGAGGCCCAGCATGACCAGCTGGCTGCCCACGGCAGCGCCGAGATTCTTCAGGCCGACCTTGCCGGCCTGGCTCTGCAACTGGCCCGCTGGGGCGTCAGGCCTGATCAGTTGCGCTGGCTAGACCAGCCGCCTGCGGCGGCCTACTCCCAGGCCCAGGACCTGCTGGCACGCCTTGGCGCATTCAAGGCGGGCAGCCGTGACAACCTCAGCGACCATGGCCAGGCCATGGCCGAATTGCCGGCCCACCCACGCATCGCCCACCTGCTGCTTCGCGGCCAGGACCTCGGGCTGGCGAGCATGGCCTGCGATGTCGCGGCCCTGCTCGGCGAGCGCGATATCCAGCGTGGTGGCGGTGCCGACCTGCACAGCCGGCTGGCGCTGGTCAGTGGCGAGAGCAAGGCCAGCCGCGCAGGCCAGGGCGGCGTGCAACGCGCCCGGCAGCTCGCCCGCCAGTACCGTGGCTTGCTGCGTGGCAAGCCCGGAGCAGCGGTTGCCGACCCCGATCACCCTCGCTGGCTCGGCGCCCTGCTGGCGCTGGCCTATCCCGATCGAGTCGCCCAGCAGCGGCGTGAGGGCAGTGCGGAATATCGCTTGGCCAACGGCCGCGCCGCCTTGTTTGCTGAAGTTGATGCGCTGATGAAATGCCCGTGGCTGGTGATCGCCGACCTTGGCAGCCGCCAGGGCCAGCGTGAGGAGCGAATCTATCTTGCGGCTGAGTTCGAGCCTGCGCTGCTCGACGATGTACTGGCGGAGCAGGTGGAGCGCGTCGACATCCTCGACTGGGACGAACGTGAACAGGTGCTGCGTGCCGAGCGCCAGATCAAGGTTGGCGAACTGGTGCTCAGCCGCGAGCCGCTGCCTGGCCTGGACGACGAAGCCCGCGCCCGGGCATTGATCGGCCTGGTGCGGCGCAAAGGCCTGAACCTGCTGACCTGGACCCCGGAGCTGCGCCAATGGCAAGCGCGGGTAGCGCTGTTGCGTCAACTGGATTTGGACAAGGAGGGCCAAAGCGAATGGCCCGACCTGGCTGACGAAGCGCTGCTGGCAAGTCTGGAAGACTGGCTGCAACCCTACCTGGGCAAGGTCTCGCGCCTGAGCCACTTCGCCGCCCTGGACCTGTCATCGATCTTGCGCAACCTGCTGCCCTGGCCATTGCCACAGCGCCTGGACGAATGGGCGCCGGCACATCTGGCAGTGCCGTCCGGCTCGAACATCCGCCTGGACTACAGTGAAATCCCGCCGATTCTCGCCGTGCGCCTGCAGGAGCTGTTCGGCCTGGCCGATACGCCGCGCATCGCCCAGGGCCGCCAGCAGGTCAAGCTGCACCTGTTGTCGCCGGCACGGCGGCCAGTACAAGTGACCCAGGACCTGGCCAACTTCTGGCGCACGACTTATGCCGAAGTGAAGAAGGATTTGAAGGGGCGCTATCCCAAGCACTACTGGCCGGACGACCCCTTGGTGGCCGAGGCTACCGCGCGGGCCAAACCACGCGGTACTTAAGCCAGAAAAGTTCTAAAGTGCTCTGGCAGGAACGCGTTGGAGCAAGAAGCGGATCTCAGAACCTTTCTGGGTGTTCATGTAGGAAAAGCGAGGAGTATCTGTTGGCGAATCATGGCGCGCCTTGACTGTCTGGCCGAGATGATCGCGCAGCCGGCACAACAGTGAATCCTCCGACCACTTCAGCGGCTCCACCTTGATGAAGTCGCTGACTGTCGCGTATTTGTAGAGGCCAAGATACCCGTTGCGGCTAATGCCTACTTGCTTGTCGTGATCGGGTCCGCTTCCAGAAATCATGAAGTGCAGCCGATCATCAGTTCTTGAATGCAGCAAGAATCGAAATACATAAGCCTGCTGTTCTTTGCCGGCAATGATCCAGTCGCTTTGCCCATCGATGATTTTACCTTGGCTGTCTTCGAAGTAACTTCGATAAACAGACCGGCGCTGTTCGACGGGAGCTGACTCGCTTGAAGTTTCCACGGTGTGCAAGGTGCCGAGGAAAACCTCAAGGCTATCAATCCAGTTGGCAGGCATGGGTGTGGCGGGCATGGCGTTCTCCTCCGATGTGAAATAACGAAGGCCCACGCTAGTGGGCCCACGGGAGAACTGACAGCTCGTAACCTTTCCCCGAATAGACTGATCAGCTGTCAGCCTGGCCTTCCAGCAACATGAACAGGCGGTACAGCACGACGGTGCTGAACAACTGAAGGAAACCGCTCAGACTATCCATCGCCAGCTCTACCCCGGGCGCAGGCTCCGGGAAGGCCATCAGCAACAGCCCGTCGATCAGCCAGATCGGGGCCAGCACACCCAGCACGCAGATCATGATGCGCATGAAGTGCCCGGTGGTCATGCGCGCACTTTCGCGCATCGACTGCACCACCGGCAGGCCGCGCAGCACCAGCAGGTATTCGGCGAACACCAGGTTGATCATGATCCACACGCCCGGGAACACCAGCAGGGCCAGGCCGGCCATGATCAGCAGCGAGCTGATCGTGATCAGCAGGGCCAGTTGCGGCCACAGCTGCAAGGCGCGGGCGATCAGGTCGCGTTTGCGGATGTCCTGGCCGTTGCTGCGGGTGTCCAGGTAAAGGATCAGCGCCGCGCTGTACAGCGGGTAGAACAACAGGCTGACTAGCATGCCGTAGGCCGGCGAGGCCTGGTCGCCCAGTTGGCGGTACAGCAGCTGGGTGATGAGGGCTTCGAGCACCACCAGTGGCAGGCACAGCGGGATGATGCTGGCCAGGTGGCGGCGGAAGAAGTACAGGGAGTCGCGCAGAACGCTCAGCGGATTCATCAGTCAACATCGCAAGACAGTAAAAACAGGGGCATAACTTTAGCCCAGAGCTGTCACTTGCTGAAAAAAGTTTCACCCGTGCAGTGATTGAATCCTTCGCCCGAGCGCCCCATCTTTGCCATGTCCGATGTCCTGCTAGCCCATGAGGTAGCCCAATGAACACTGATGAACAAACCCTGATCGACGGCCTGTTCGGCCGCATCAAGCAAGCCGAAGACCCAAGCCAGCCACGTGACGCGCAGGCGCAGGCACGGATCGAGGAGCACGTCCGCCAGCAGCCGGCGGCGCCTTACTACATGACCCAGGCGATTCTGGTTCAGGAAGCCGCTATCAAGCGCCTGGACGAACAGAACAAGCAGCTGGAGGCCGAGCTCAAGCAAGCGCGGGCCCAGCTTGAGGCGACACGTGCCAGCAGTGGCAATGGGGGTGGTGGGTTCCTCTCCAGCATCTTCGGTGCCGGTGCGCGCAATCCGGAGCCGGTTCAGCCGCAGCGCGCCAGCGCGCCGGTAACGTCGGGTGGTGGCTGGCGTGAGCCGAGCGCGCCGGGCTTCTCCCAGCCGCAGCCGCAGCCGCAAATGCAGGCACAAGCACAACCGCAACAACCCGGCTTTGGCGCCGCACCAGCGCGTAGCGGTGCCAGCAGCTTCCTGGGTGGTGCGATGCAGACCGCTGCGGGGGTTGCCGGTGGCGTGTTGCTGGCGCAAGGCATCAGCAGCCTGTTCAATCACCACTCGCAGCCTGAGGAAGTGGTCGAGGTGATCAAGGAAGAGCCAGCTCCGGCCAGTGACAGCGGCGGCTGGAATGACCAGGGCGGGCAGCAGCAGGTTGCCGACAACGGCGGTTGGGGCAACGACCAGGGCGGCTGGACCGATACCGACTACGGCAGTGATGATGGTGGCTTCTTCTCGGATGACGATACGTTCGTCTGACCGGTCTGGCATACTGGCTGCATTTTAGGGGGGCGCTTTGCGCCCCTTTCGCGACGCAAGGCCGCTCCTACAAAGATTGCACAGTGTCTGAAGCTGGTGCAGGACCTGTGGGGGCGGCCTTTTGTCGCGAAAGGGCTGCACAGCAGCCCCTGCAGACCGGAGAGGTTCCAAGGTGAAAAAGATCGCGCTGTTCGCCGATGTGCAGAACCTCTACTACACCGTGCGCCAGGCCCACGGCTGCCACTTCAACTACACCGCATTGTGGAAGGACGTCAGCCGCGAAGGCGAGATCGTAGAGGCCGTGGCCTACGCCATCGACCGTGGCGACAGCAAGCAGCAGCAGTTTCAGCAGATCCTGCGCAATCTGGGTTTTGACGTACGCCTCAAACCTTTCATCCAGCGCAGCGACGGTTCGGCGAAGGGTGACTGGGATGTGGGTATTACCCTCGATGTGATCGATGCCGCCAGCCGGGTCGATCAGGTAGTGCTGGCCTCCGGTGATGGTGACTTCGACCTGCTGCTGGAGCGGGTCATCCAGCGCCACGGCACTGAGGCTGTGGTTTATGGCGTCCCCGGTCTGACGGCGTTGTCACTGATTCGTGCCGCCACCCGTTATGTGCCCATCGAAGGCGCGCTGTTGCTCAAGCACTGAGGTTTTTTGTGGAACGTATCGCTGTAATCGACTTTGAAACCACCGGCATTTCACCCGGCGCCGGCTGCCGCGCCACCGAGGTGGCAGTGGTGATGCTGGAACGCGGGCGTATTGTCGAGCGCTATCAGAGCCTGATGAACGCCGGCGTGCCGGTGCCAGCTTTCGTCGCCGGGCTGACCGGCATCACCACCGCCATGCTGCGCAGTGCGCCGCCGGTGGACAGGGTGATGAACGAAGTGGCCGAGTTCGTCGGTGATACCCCGCTGCTGGCACACAACGCATCCTTCGACCAGAAATTCTGGGATTACGAACTGGGCCGCATCGGCCGTAGCCGCCAGCAGTCCTTCGCCTGTTCCCTGCTGCTGTCACGGCGCCTGCTGCCGGCAGCGCCGAACCACAAGCTGGGTACCCTGACCCGCTGGGCCGGGCTGCCGGACACCGGTACTGCGCACCGGGCCATGGCCGATGCCGAAATGGCTGCCAACCTGCTGCAACACCTGGCCGGTGTGCTGCGCCAGAGCCATGGCGTCCAGCAACTTTCCCACGAACTCTTGTGCCGCCTGCAGAAAACGCCTGCGGCGAAAGTTCGCGAAACCTTGGCCAAGTTCGCCTGAGCAGCGCAGCAAAAGTGTGCCGCTCATTTGGAGCGGTTTTGTAACTTATCTTTACTTGAACACAGCCCTAAACTCGGTCACCCGAAAACGGATTTTTTGAGTTGCCTGCCATGCCTGCCTCCCGTCGCTTTCCGCTTTTGCTCGTCGGCGCCTTTCTGGCCTTGTACCTGGTCTGGGGTTCCACTTACCTGTTCATCCGCATTGGGGTCGAGTCATGGCCGCCGATGCTGATGGCGGGCGTGCGCTTCCTGATCGCCGGTGGCTTGCTGTACGGGTTTCTGCGCTGGCGCGGGGTGCCAGCTCCGACCTGGCCACAATGGCGTGCGGCAGGTGCCATCGGCTTTCTGCTGCTCAGCTGTGGCAACGGCGGTGTGACCGTGGCCGAGCATGCTGGTGTGGCATCGGGCGTGGCGGCGTTGGCGGTGGCCACGGTTCCGTTATTCACCTTGGTGTTCGGCTTGCTGTTCGGCCACCGCAATTCGCGGCTGGAATGGGCTGGGATATTCCTTGGCCTGCTCGGCATTGGCTTGCTCAACCTCGGCTCGAACCTGCAGGCCAGCCCCATCGGCGCGGCGCTGATCCTGTTTGCTGCGGCTTCGTGGGCGTTCGGTTCGGTGTGGAGCAAAAGCCTGCCATTGCCCCAGGGGCCGATGGCCAGTGCCGCCGAGATGCTGGTAGGCGGTGCGGTATTGCTGCTGGGCAGCGTGCTGTCGGGTGAGCGCATGACGCAGATGCCGAGTGCTGCTGGCTGGGGCGCGTTGGCCTATCTGGTGCTGTTCGGTTCGATCCTCGCCTTCAGCGCCTACATGTACCTGCTCAAGAACGTGCGCCCTGCCGCTGCCACCAGCTATGCCTACGTCAACCCAGCGGTGGCGGTGTTGCTGGGCATCATCTTTGCCGGCGAAGAGATCGGTGCGGAAGAATGCCTGGCCATGGCGGTGATCATCGGTGCGGTGGTGCTGATCGGCCTGCCGCAGTGGCGCAAGGCGCCCGTGCAGCCGTTGAAGGGCGAAACCTGTAAGTAACCAAGGGACGGCACGGGGTGCTAGCGGCCGTCGCCCTGCGCTCAGATTGACTGTTAGCGGATCGGGGTGATGAAGAACATGCAGTCCCCAGGAATCTGTACATTCAGGTGATCGATGAGCCCGCCTTTCGCACCACCATACTTGGGGTCATTCTTGAGATCGCCAACTTTCACGATTTCGCCCAAGTGGTTACGCCAGCGGCACTGGAGCTTTGTGCCATCCCACGCCAGGGGTTCAATTTTGAAGAACTTGGTTGCATCTGCAGCGGCATACATGCCGACATAACCTTTGTGGCTGCAGGCCAGGCGTTTTCCGTTGTTATCCGAAGTCCCGCAAAATCGATAGTTCAAGCGGTTTGGGGTCTGCGAGTGGTAGATAAGCTTGAAGACTTTTTGCGCGTCTTTGTAGTCAGCGCCTGGAGTACCTTTCATCGCCCAGTTCCAAAGGGAAGTGTCGAAAGTGTTTGCATAATCACTGCGCTGGCTGAGTACTACCGGATAGGTACTGCCCAGATGCAGTACGTCGATGGTGCACTCGACAACGACCAGCTTGCCGAAAGACATCAGGTCCGATGAAGTTACTTGACTGAGATCCATAACTGAGAACTCCTGGTGAGTTGTCACGTTGAGGCAGCGGGGTTGCGGCCTCGGTGCATTCTTGCCAGGAGCCTCAAGTCGCAGCAGAAGGAAACCGCCCCTGTTCAGCTGCCGCAGCGGTGCTTGGCCATCAACAACGGATGAAGGGCGAAATCTGCAAGTAGCCAGGGGCGATGCGGTAAACTTGCCGCCTTCGCTGAACCCCCTGACGGTATTGCCATGAATTTCGCCCAACTCGGCCTGATCGAACCCCTGCTGCGTACCTTGCAGCAGCTGGACTACACCACCCCGACGCCAGTCCAGGCCAAGGCCATCCCTGCTGTGCTGGCCGGTCGCGACCTGATGGCCGCGGCCCAGACCGGTACCGGCAAGACGGCCGGTTTCGCCCTGCCGGTGCTGCAGCGCCTGGCCCTGGAAGGTGAAAAGGTCGCCAGCAATTCGATCCGCGCGCTGGTGCTGGTGCCGACCCGCGAGCTGGCTGAGCAGGTCCACAACAACGTGCGCGAGTATGCCGAGAACCTTCCACTGAGCACCTACGCGGTGTATGGCGGGGTCAGCATCAACCCACAGATGATGCGCCTGCGCCGTGGCGTCGACCTGCTGGTCGCCACACCCGGTCGCTTGCTCGACCTGTTCCGTCAGAACGCGGTGAAGTTCAACCAGGTGCAGACCCTGGTGCTCGACGAAGCCGACCGCATGCTCGACCTGGGCTTTGCCGAGGAGCTGCAGTCGGTGTACGCCGCCTTGCCGCGCAAGCGCCAGACACTGCTGTTCTCCGCCACCTTCTCCGAGCAGATCCGCATGCTCGCGGGCCTGGCCCTGAACGACCCGCTGAGCATCGAAGTCAGCCCGCGCAACGCCGCGGCGACCACCGTCAAGCAGTGGCTGGTGCCTGTGGACAAGAAGCGCAAGGCCGACTTGTTCATGCACCTGCTGCGCAAGCAGCGCTGGAAACAGGTGCTGGTGTTCGCCAAGACCCGCAATGGCGTCGATCAGCTGGTCGAGCGCTTGCTGGCTGAAGGCGTGAATGCCGACGGCATCCACGGTGACCGCCCGCAGGCTACCCGCCAGCGCGCGCTGGACAGCTTCAAGGCGCGGGAGATCCAGGTGCTGGTAGCGACCGATGTCGCGGCCCGTGGCCTGGATATCGACGACCTGCCGCTGGTGGTCAACCTCGATCTGCCGATCGTGGCCGAAGATTACGTGCACCGCATCGGCCGTACCGGCCGGGCCGGCAACAAGGGCGAGGCGATTTCGCTGGTGTGTGCCGATGAAGTGCAGATGCTGTCGGCGATTGAAGTGCTCACCCGGCAGACCTTGCCGCGCCATGAAGAGCCTGACTTCATCCCCGAGCACCGGGTACCGATGACCGATGCCAGTGGCCAGGTGATCAAGAAGCCGAAGAAGCCCAAGAAGCCGAAGGAAAACAGCGCCAAGCGCGGGCTGGGGCGCTGGATGGACAGTGCCGAGGCGGGGGCTGGTGAGCCGGCGGTCAAGGCCGTGCGTAAAGTGCCGAGCTTCAACGGCGGGCCGCGCAAGCGTAAGCCTTGAGATCTCTGGGGCCGCTTTGCGGCCCTTTCGCGACACGAGGCCGCTCCTACAAAGGGCACGCGATTCCCTGTAGGAGCGGCCTTGCCGGGGCGCCGGACCGGTCGGAAAGGGCTGCAAAGCAGCCCCGGCAATTCATCAGGCAGATCGCGCCAGCCAATCCACTGCAGTACGCCCCGCACGAAGCCCGCTGGCAAAGCAGGCTGTCAGCAGATATCCGCCGGTCGGTGCCTCCCAGTCCAGCATCTCGCCGGCGCAGAACACCCCCGGCATTGCGCGCACCATCAACCCTTCATCCAGCCCTTCGAATCGCACGCCACCGGCACTGCTGATCGCTTCGTCCAGCGGCCGCGTTCTCACCAGCGTGATCGGCAAGGCCTTGATCGCCCGCGCCAGCGCCTCAGGATCGGTAAACGTCGCTTGATCCGTCAGCTCCCGCAGCAACCCCGCCTTGACCCCGTCGATCCCCAGCTGGCTGTGCAGATGCTTGGCCATCGAACGCGAGCCCCGCGGCTTGGCCAGTGCCTGGGCAACTTTGTCCACAGGCTTGTCCGGCAGCAGATCGAGCAACAGCCTGGCATGCCCTTCATGCTCGATGGCCTGGCGCAGCTGCGCCGACCATGCATACACCAGGCTGCCTTCGACACCTTGCGCCGTGAGGATGAATTCGCCCTTGCGCGGCGCCATGCCCGGTACGCTCAAGGCAATATTCTTCAGCGGGGCACCCGCGAACTTGTCCACAAGCAGTGGGCTCCAGCCCTCCACTTCGAAACCGCAGTTGCTCGGCCGCAATGGCGAGATTTCCACAGCGCGTTCGGCCAGCAATGGCTGCCAGGCACCATCTGAGCCCAGTCTTGCCCAACTGGCGCCACCGAGGGCCAGCACCACGGCGTCGGCTTTGACCTGCAATTCGCCCTGTGGATAAGCAATCTGCAAGCTACCGTCGGCATTCCAGCCCAGCCAGCGATGACGGGTGTGGATAACTACGCCATTGTCACGCAAGCGCTTCAGCCAGGCGCGAAGCAGCGGGGCGGCCTTCATGTCGGTGGGGAAAACCCGGCCCGAAGTACCGACAAACGTTTCGATCCCCAGCCCATGAATCCACTGGCGCAGCGCATCGGCATCGAAGTCGCGCAATAACCCGTCGATCTGACCCTCGCGCTCGGCATAGCGCGAAACGAACTGTGGATAAGCTTCCGAATGGGTAATGTTCATGCCGCCGACGCCGGCCAGCAGGAATTTGCGGCCCACCGATGGCATGGCGTCGAACACTTCCACCGCCAGGCCCGCCTGGGCCATGGCTTCTGCGGCCATCAGGCCGGCCGGGCCGCCGCCAATGACGACGGCCAGGGGAGGGGTTGCGGGGGATTTTTCTGGCATGGTGGGCCGCAGGCTGTGGAAAAGGCCGCCCATTCTAGCGCAGCAGGGCCGGCAGAAGCACTGGACAAAAAATGATCATTGTTCTGCAGGCCAGACTGGCAAAGGGCTGCAGCGCCTTTCCCGCAGGTTATCCACAAGCGGTTCCACAGTCATTGTGAACAACCCATGACCCGTGCCGCACTGTGGTGAAGAATGCCGTGGCGCTTGGCCAAGGCTTCACGGTCCTTGCTATAGCCACCACCGATCACGCCGACCACCGGGATATCGCGGCCCAGGCAGTGGCGCATCACCATTTCGTCACGCGCTGCCAGGCCCTGGTCGGTGAGTTGCAGGTAACCCAGGGCATCGTCCTTGTGCACATCGACGCCGGCGTCGTACAGCACCAGATCAGGTTGATACAGCGGCAGCAGGTAGTTCAGCGCATCTTCCACCACCTTCAGGTAAGCCGTGTCGCCCATGCCGCGTGGCAGGGGAATGTCCCAGTCACTGTGGGCCTTGCGTGCCGGGAAGTTCTGCTCGCAGTGCAGCGATACGGTAATGGCCTCCGGGGTGTCGTGGAGGATGCGCGCGGTGCCGTCGCCCTGGTGCACATCACAGTCGAAGATCAGCACCCGGTGCACGCGGCCGGCTTCGAGCAGGTAGCGGCTGATCACTGCCAGGTCATTGAAGATGCAGAAGCCGGCCGGGTGGTCATGGTGGGCGTGGTGGGTGCCGCCGGCCAGGTGGCAGGCGATGCCGTGCTGCAGCGCCATCTCGGCGGTCAACAGCGAGCCGCCCACCGCACGCACGGTGCGCCGGGCCAGGGCCTCGCTCCAGGGCAGGCCGAGGCGGCGCTGGTCTTCGCGGGACAGTTCGCCGTTCATGTAGCGCTCGATGTAGCTGCGGTCATGGGCCAGGGCGAGGATATCGTTGGGGCAGATGTCCGGGCGCAGCAGGGCTTGGTCGGTGGTCAGCCCGCTGTCTACCAGGTGGTCGCGCAGCAGGCGGAACTTGTCCATGGGAAAGCGGTGCTCGGCGGGGAATTCCGGGCTGTAGTCTTCGTGGTAGATCAGCGGCAACGGCATGGGGAGTTCGCAATCGGGGCCAGCGCTGATCTTGCCAGTTATTTCCCTGCGCTGGCCAATACGCGTTGCCAGTCCGGCTCGTTCAGGCGGCCAAGGATCCGCGCCTTGCCGTTGGCGTCCACCGAGACAAACAGCGCGCTGGCGTAATTGCTCTCGCGTTCACCGCCAGCCACGCGCTGCTGGCGGGCGAAATGGTCGATGCAGCCATTGTGGGTCACCAGCACCAGGTTGTGCCCCGCACGCTTGCGCGCCAGCGCTTCACTGGCGAACTGGTTGTCGCAGCTTTCCAGCCAGGCTTCGCTGGGTACGCTCTGGCCAAGGATGAAGTGCGCAGTTTGCTGGGTGCGCACTTTAGGGCTGGCGAGCAAATCGGCATTGCCCAGGCCCAGTTGCTTCAACCCTTGGCCTACGCGCGTGGCGGCCTCGCTGCCAGCCACGGTGATGCCGGTGGGGTCGTTCAGGCACGGGCCGGGCGCGCTGTCGCAACGCTCGGCATGGCGGATCATCACGATTACCGCACCGTCGGCCCAGTCCTGCAGCAGGCCGCTTTCGCTCAACTGTTGCTCATTGCCAAGGTCCACGATATGGGTCCTCGTCGCCAGCCAGGTGGTCACAGCCGCGATGACCATGCACAGGCCGAGTGCAGCACCGAGGGCTTTGCGTGACATGCGTCGCTTGCGACGGGCGTGGATGGCGGGATGGCCCAAGGTGTTGCCTGGTTGCATGCGTCACTCCAATGGCGCGGCGGTGGATTGGGGGCATTGTGCGCAGCCGTCTGTCGGGGGCCGGTGAAGGGGTTGTGAAAATTGCATTCTGGGCGCCGCCTGTTGCGTGAAAAACCTGGCCGCGCCTACGCTGTTAAATGCCCCACCGCAAAACCGGAGCTCGCCCCATGACCCCCATCCTTCACCTGGAAAGCGCGCGCCTGGTGCTGCGCCAATGGCACGATGACGACCTGCGCGAGTTCGCCGCGTTGTGTGCCGACCCGCAGGTGATGCGCTATTTCCCGGCGCCGATGACACGGCTGGAAGCCGCGGCGCTGATTGGCAGGATCCGTGGGCATTTCAATGAGTACGGCTTTGGCCTGTGGGCCCTGGAGCGCAAGGATAGTGGGGCGTTCATCGGCATGACGGGGCTGCTCAATGTCAATTTCGACGCGCCGTTCGCCCCGGCGGTGGAGATTGGCTGGCGCCTGGCCCGGCGCCACTGGGGCCTGGGGTTTGCCAGCGAGGCGGCGTGGACCTGCCTGCGTTGTGCTTTCGCCCAATTGCGCGTGGAGGAGGTGGTGTCGTTCACTAGCGAGAGCAACTTGCCGTCGCAGAAAGTCATGCAGGCCATTGGCATGGTCCAGGACGTCAATGGCAGCTTCGACCACCCCCGCCTGCCCATTGGCCACCCGCTGCGCCCCCATGTGCTGTACCGCATCGACCGTGCGCATTGGGAGCAGACCCTGCGCACTGAATGAGCCGTCATGCACGGCGTCAATGGCAAACCCTGTATCATTTCCCACCTGAGAGCGCCGTAGAGCTGTGATGCCTTGCTAGGAGAACCCCCGATGAGTCATGTGTTGGACGACCTGGTCGACCTGTTGAGCCTCGAGTCGATCGAGGAGAACCTGTTCCGTGGCCGCAGCCAGGACCTGGGCTTCCGCCAGCTGTACGGTGGCCAGGTGCTGGGCCAGTCGCTGTCGGCCGCCAGCCAGACGGTCGAGGATGCGCGCCACGTGCATTCGTTGCACGGTTACTTCCTGCGCCCGGGCGATGCCAGTTTGCCGGTGGTGTACTCGGTTGACCGCGTGCGCGATGGCGGCAGCTTCAGCACCCGGCGGGTGACGGCGATCCAGAAGGGCCAGCCGATCTTCACCTGCAGCGCGTCGTTCCAGTACGACGAGGAAGGTTTCGAGCACCAGGTGCAGATGCCCGACGTGGTCGGCCCGGAAAACCTCCCGACCGAAGTCGAGCTGGCCAGCGCCCATGCCGACAAGCTGCCCGAACGCATCCGCGACAAGGTGCTATGCGCCAAGCCGATCGAGATTCGCCCGGTGACCGAGCGCGACCCGTTCAACCCCCAGCCCGGCGACCCGGTGAAGTACGCCTGGTTCCGCGCCGACGGTACCCTCCCTGACGTACCTGCACTGCACAAGTACCTGCTGGCCTACGCCTCCGACTTCGGCCTGCTGACCACTTCGCTGCTGCCCCATGGCAAGTCGGTGTGGCAGCGCGACATGCAGATCGCCAGCCTCGACCACTCGCTGTGGTTCCACCGCAACCTGCGTGCGGATGAGTGGCTGCTATACGCCACCGACAGCCCGTGGGCCGGCAATGCCCGTGGTTTCTGCCGCGGCAGCATCTTCAACCGCGCCGGCCAGCTGGTGGCGTCGTCGACCCAGGAAGGGCTGATTCGCCACCGCAAGGACTGGGCATGAGCCTGGGCCAAATCCGCAACTGGGTGTTCGACATGGACGGCACCCTGACCGTGGCGGTGCACGATTTCGCCGCCATCCGTGTGGCCCTGGACATCCCGGCCGAGCACGACATTCTCACCCACCTGGCGGCGCTGCCAGCGGCGGAAGCGGCAGCCAAGCATGCCTGGCTGCTGGAGCATGAGCGTGATCTGGCGATTGCCTCGAAAGCCGCCACCGGGGCAGTGGAGCTGGTGCGTGAGTTGGCCGGGCGCGGTTGCCGCCTGGGCATCCTGACCCGCAATGCGCGGGAGCTGGCACATGTGACGCTGGAGGCCATCGGCCTGGCCGACTGCTTCCAGGTCGAGCACATTCTCGGGCGTGATGAGGCTGAGCCCAAGCCCAGCCCGGATGGGCTGTTGAAGATTGCCAGTGCCTGGGGCGTGGCGCCCCGCGAGCTGGTGATGGTCGGGGACTACCGCTTTGACCTGGACTGTGGGCGGGCCGCTGGCGCGCGTACGGTGCTGGTGAATTTGCCAGACAACCCGTGGCCTGAGCTGGTGGATTGGCATGCTGCCGATTGCCGCGCTTTGAGGGTGCTTTTGGGCTGAGCCTTCTGCTGCCTGTGCAGGCCCTTTCGCGGGCAAGCCCGCTCCCACAGCGACCCCACATGCTTCAGGCTTGTGGAGATCCTGTGGGAGCGGGCTTGCCCGCGAAGAGGCCGGAAATGGCTATGCTGAACCCCAGTCTTTCTCTGAATGGAGCCCCAGTCATGACCAGCAAGGCCATCTATGTGCAACCCGGCGGCGGCTACGACAAGGTCGAAGTCGGCACCAGTGAAGCTCCCGCACCCAAGGCCGGTGAAATCACCGTGCGCCTGCACGCCAGCTCCCTCAATTATCACGACTTCGCCGTGGTCAGCGGCATGTGGGGCCCGAGCGAGCGGCGTATCCCCATGGCCGACGGTGCCGGTGAAGTGGTCGCGGTCGGTGCGGGCGTCAGCGAGTTCAAGGTTGGCGAAAACGTCGTCAGCACCTTCTTCCCCGATTGGCTCGACGGCCAGGCCAATGTCGAAGGCTTTGCCCGGGTGCCCGGCGATGGCCTCGACGGCTACGCCCGCGAACAGGTGACTGCTCCGGCTACCTCCTTCACCCTGGCTCCCCAAGGCTTCAGCCACGCCGAGGCAGCCACCCTGACCACGGCGGGCCTCACCGCTTGGCGTGCGTTGATGAGTGATGACCACCTCAAGCCCGGCGACACGGTGCTGGTGCAGGGCACCGGCGGCGTGTCGATCTTCGCCCTGCAGTTCGCCAAGCTGGCGGGGGCCACGGTGATCGCCACGTCGTCCAGCGACGCCAAGCTCGAACGCCTGAAAGCGCTCGGCGCCGACCACCTGATCAACTACAAGAGCACCCCGGCCTGGGGCGACAAGGCGCGTGAGCTTACCGGCAATCGCGGCGTCGATCATGTGATCGAAGTGGGTGGCCCGGCGACCCTGGAGCAGTCGATGATCGCCGCGCGCATCGGCGGGCATGTGTCGCTGATCGGCATTCTCACCGGCGTGGCCGGGCAGCTGCCGCTGGTGCAGGCACTGGTGCGGCAGATCCGTCTGCAAGGCGTGCTGGTGGGCAGCCGTGCGCAGCAGCAGGCGATGGTGCGGGCGATCGATGCCAATGGCTTGCGGCCTGTGGTGGACAAGCATTTCGAGCTGGAGCAGATCGTCGATGCGTTCCGCTATCAGGAGAGCAACCGGCATTTCGGCAAGATCTGCCTGACCTGGTAACCCGCCCTTGTGGGAGCGCCCTTGCCGGGGCGCCGGACCGGTCGGAAAGGGCCGCGACGCGGCCCCGGGGATTCAGCGGTGATGCACAAATCGTCGGGGCTACTGCGATCTCTTGTAGGAGCGGCCTTGTGTCGCGAAAGGGCTGCGAAGCAGCCCAGGCAATCTCTGCTTCACGCTGACAACCTGGGGCTGCTTCGCAGCCCTATCGCGACACAAGGCCGCTCCTACAACGGTCTCGGAAGGTCGAGGGTTACGAGCAACCCGCCACCGATCCTCGGCCCCAGTCTCAGGCTGCCACCATGGGCACTGGCAATGCTGGCAGCAATGCTCAACCCCAACCCATGGCCACCACCACTGCGTGAAGGGTCGGCCTGGTAGAACGGCTCCAGCACCCGCTGCAGGTGCTCCGCCTCGACCCCCGGCCCGCGGTCGCCGATCTGGATGCGCAGCCGGTCCGGCGTATCCCGCACTTCGATATCCACCGGCCCCGGCGCATGTTGGCGGGCGTTGTCCAGCACGTTCTGCAGGCAGCGGCGCAGGCCACTGGGGTGGGCGCGGTAGGGCAGGGCATGGCCACTGACGCGGACCTCACAGCCGAGGTCTTCGAAGTCGGCTTGCAGGCCCATCAGCAGCGCGTCGATGTCCACCGGCTCGCGGGCTTCTTCCAGCTCGCCACTGCGCAGGAAGTCGAGGCTGGCCGACACCATGTCTTCCATATGTTGCAGGTCGCCACGAAAACGCTGGCGCAGGTTTTCCTCTGGCAGCAGCTCGGTACGCAGGCGCAGGCGAGTGATCGGCGTGCGCAGGTCGTGGGAGACGGCGGCGAAGAAGCGCGTGCGCTCGGCGATGCTGTCGATCAGCTGGCGTTGCATGGCATTGAACGCCTGGGCTGCCTGGCGTACTTCCTGCGGGCCGTCCAGGCTCAGCGGCGGCCGGTGGATATCCTGCCCCAGCGCCTCGGCCGCCGCCGCCATCTGCTTGAGCGGGCGCAAGGCCAGGCGCACGGCGAGCAGCGCGATCAGCACCACGGCGATGCTGCGCAACAGGTAGATGCGGAAGATGAAGTCGAACACCAGCGAGCCGATCGATGCATTGCGCCAGCCCTGGTCTTCGGTGGCTTGCAGGTACAGCGGGCGGCCATCGGGCAAGGTCAGTTCGACCACGGCGCGCACGCTCGCCGGCGCGCCACGCAGCAGCATCGCTGCACCGCCTGGGCGGCCTTCGCCGTTGACGATATCAAGCTGAAGCAGGCGTATCGGGGCAGGCCCGTCCGTACGTGCCGCCAGCAGTTCCTGCAGTAGCCGTGCATGCGCAGGTTCCACGGGTTTGCCTGGGGGCGGTGACGCTGGCAGGCGATGCCAACGAGAGGACTCCATGCCGTCAAGCAAGGCCGGCAATTGCGCCGGCTGGTCGTGGGCCACGCGCAGCAGGTCGGCCATGCGCCCGGCCAACAGGCGCAGGGGAATTTCCAGCACCTGGGTCTGGCGTACTTCGTACCAGATGCTGCTGGTCAGCAACTGCGAGGCCAGCACACCACCCACCAGGATCAGCACCATGCGCCCCTGCAGCGAGCGCGGCCACCAGCGGGTCATTCGCTGAGCACTGCGTCGACGGTGAGCATGTAGCCCTCGTTGCGCACGGTGCGGATCAAGGTCGGGTTGCGCGGGTCGTCACCCAGGTGCTGGCGCACGCGGCTGACGCACACGTCGATGCTGCGATCGAACGGCTCGCGCTCACGGTCGAACACGTGGTTGAGCAGGAAGTCGCGGCTCAGCGCGCGGTTGGGGTGCTGCAGCAGCAGGCGCAGCAGGCGGTAGTCGGAATTGCCCAGGCTGATCACCAGGCCCGCGGGCGAGCGCAACTGGCGCGTGGCGGTGTCCAGGCTCCAGCCGGCGAAGCGCAACCGGCCGGCTTCGTCGAGCCGGGCACGCTCGGGGAAGCTCTGGGTGCGGCGCAGCACCACCTTGATCCGCGCCAGCAGCTCACGTGGGTCGAATGGCTTGCCGAGGTAATCGTCGGCGCCCATCTCCAGGCCGACGATGCGGTCCACCAGGGTGCCGCGGGCGGTCAGCATGATCACCGGGATGTTGCTGCGCACGCGCAGCTCGCGGCACAGGCTCAGGCCGTCCTCGCCGGGCAGCATCAAGTCGAGCACCACCAGGTCGACCCGGTGTTCTTCCAGGCGCTTGCGCATCTCGCGACCCTCGGCCGCCACCGAGGTGCGGTAGCCGGCTTCATCCAGGTAGGTGGAGAGCAACTGACGGATCTCGGGGTCGTCGTCGACGATGAGGATGTGGTCGGGTTTGGTCATGCAAGGGCTCGTACGGGGGGCTCATGGCGCGTGAATGGAGGGCACCTTACACCGCGTCTGCTGGCGCGAATGTAACGGAATGTGTTGCAGGGCCGACGGCCTGCACGGCAATACATTTGCGGACACAAGCGGGCTGCTGGCCATCATTAGAATTCCGCAACACAAATGAGACTGATTTTCTTTAAGGAATTCACATGCCCCTCGCGTCCCTTCAGCGGCTGCCTGCGACCCTCGCGCCGGCCTTCGGCCTGGTGATCGGTGCCTGCGCAGCTTCTGCTTTTGCCGACAACCAGGCCCTCGACCTGCCCGCGACCCAGGTGAACGGTAAACAGGACCGCTACAAGGTCGACAGCGTGACCTCGAGCAAGATCACCACGCCGCTGCTGGACGCACCACAGAGCATCAGTGTAGTGCCACGCGCCGTGCTCGATGAGCAGAACGCCCAGAGCCTGCAGGACGTGCTGCGCAATGTGCCGGGCATCACGTTCATGTCTGGCGAGGGCAACCTGGGCTGGGGCGACCTGTTCTCCATCCGTGGCTTCGCCGCCGAGCAGAGCATGACCGTCGACGGTGTGCGCGACGC
This sequence comes from Pseudomonas putida, assembly GCF_002025705.1. Classification (NCBI taxonomy): domain Bacteria; kingdom Pseudomonadati; phylum Pseudomonadota; class Gammaproteobacteria; order Pseudomonadales; family Pseudomonadaceae; genus Pseudomonas; species Pseudomonas putida. The sequence continues at coordinate 370,157 of NZ_CP018846.1, forward strand.
CGGCATGGCCAGCCGCAACGACACCTTCAACCTGGAACAGGCCGAGGTATACAAGGGCACGGGCTCGGTGGAGTCGGGCGTGTCCGCCGTCGGCGGCAGCGTCAACCTGGTCAGCAAGCGTGCGCACCTGGGCGATGCCGGCAAGCTCTCGGCCGGTATCGGCACCGACAACTACAAGCGCCTGACCGCCGACATCAACCGCCAGCTCAACGACACCACCGCCGTGCGCATCAACCTGATGAAGCACTACAACGCCGTGGCCGAGCGCGACGAGGTGGACTACGACCGCTGGGGCTTCGCCACGTCGTTCGGCTTTGGCCTGGGCACCGACACCCGGCTGTGGCTCGACGCCTTCTACCAGAAAGACAAGAACACCCCCGACGGTGGCGTGCCGATCCAGCGCGGCACCAACGGCAAGCGCATGCCCGGGGTGTCCCGCGACGCCTGGTATGGCGATTCCAGCCTTTACACCCAGCGCAGCGAAACCCGCTCGCTGACCGGCCTGTTCGAGCACGACTTCAGCGACGACCTGACCCTGCGCAACCAGCTGCGCTGGCAGCAGACTGACAACTGGGCGGTGCTGTCGCCGGCGCGCTTCATCGCGGCCGACGCCGATGGCAACAAGACCTGCACCGGCACCCGCTGCGCCAGCCTGGGCTATGTCGGCGTCGGCGGGCTGAGCTCGATCAACGGCATCAACGCCTACACCGACTACGCCAACAGCAGCAGCGGTTACGGCTACCTGCGCGGCAGTGATTTCGGCCAGTCCAAGCGCTACGAGATCATCGACAACCAGACCGACCTGCGTTTCAACCTCGACACCGGTGGCATCCACCACGAGGCGGTGACCGGCATCGAGCTGTACCGCGAGACCTATGGCGGCTTGCACAAGACCCTGGACGTGCCGGCCGGCGACATGTTCTTCGACCTGTCCGACCCGTCGCACCATTTCGCTTCCACCAGCACCGACAAGGGCTACGGCGACCCGCGCAGCGTGGTCAAGGATGCCGCGCTGTACGTGTCCGACACCATGACCCTGAGCCCGCAATGGCAACTGCTTACGGCCCTGCGCTACGACCACTGGCAGGTCGACACCGATCGTTCGACTGGCAGCAGCAGTACCCGTGACGATGCCTTTGGCGGCCGCCTCGGCCTGGTCTACAAGCCGCTGCCCAATGGCAGCATCTACGTGTCCTACAGCCAGGCGGCGCAACCGTCGGCAGTGGGCGCCAGCACCAACAACCAGATCTACGGCGCGGCCAGCACCGAAGACTACAAACCGGCGGTGTCAAAAACCTACGAGCTGGGCACCAAGTGGGAGCTGTTCGACGAGCGCGTGAACCTCACCGCCGCGCTGTTCCGCACCGAGCTGGAAGACAGCTGGGAATACACCGAAGGCGAAAGCGCGCCGGTGCGTTCATTGCCGGCCAAGCGGGTGGACGGCATCGAACTGGGCCTGCAGGGCCAGCTTACCGAGCGTTGGTCGGCCTACGCCGGTTTCGCGGCAATGAAGAGCCGCCAGACCAAGGGCGACAACAAGGGCGAGGAGGCCAAGAACGTTCCCGACCTGACCGCCAACCTGTGGACCACCTACGACCTCACCGACCAGCTCAGCGTCAGTTACGGCGCCGACTATGTGGGCCGACGCCGCTACAGCGACAACAAATACGTCGGTGGCCTGAACAACAACAGCAGCTATGCCAACGGCTCGGCCGGGGTCTACACGATCTACACCCGTGACCACGAAAAGGCGCCGTCTTACTGGCTGCACAGCCTGGCCGCGCGCTACAAGGTCGACAGCCAGACCACGGTCAACCTCAACGTTTCCAACCTGTTCAACAAGTTCTACTACAGCCGTGTCGGCGCATCCCTCGATGGCTTCCAGCTGTACGGCATTCCGGGGGCCGGGCGCACCCTGACCGCCAGCGTGGACTACAGCTTCTGATGCTGGTGGAAATCGACCGGCTGTTCAGTGCCGATGAACTGGATGCCCTGCGCCGGCAATTGCTGGCGCAACCCTGGGTCGACGGCAAGGCCACTGCCGGCGTGCAGTCGGCCCAGGCCAAGCACAATCGCCAGCTGGACGAGGACGACCCGGTCGCCCGCCAGCTCGGCGGGCTGATCTTGCAGCGGCTGTCGGACAACCCGCTGTTCATGTCTGCCGCCTTGCCCAAGCGCATTTACCCGCCGCTGTTCAACCGCTATGGCGAGGGCGAGGGTTTTGGCTTTCACATCGACAACGCCATCCGCGGCATCAAGGGCGTGCGCGAACGGGTGCGCACCGACCTGTCGGCGACCTTGTTCCTCACCGAGCCCGACAGCTACGACGGTGCGAGCTGGTGATCCGCGACACCTTTGGCGAGCGCCAGGTCAAGCTGCCGGCTGGCCACCTGGTGCTGTATCCGGGCAGCAGCTTGCACCGGGTGCAGCCAGTGACCCGTGGCGAGCGCCTGGCCGCGTTCTTCTGGGTCGAGAGCCTGGTACGCGAAGACAGCCAGCGCAGCCTGTTGCTGGACATGGACGTGGCCATTCAGCGCCTCACCGCCCAAGGGGCCGACACGGGTTCGTTGCTCGAGTTGACCGGGGTCTATCACAACCTGCTCCGTCGCTGGGGCGATACCTGACCATGGGAATCTTGCAATGAATCGTCAACGATCCTGGCGGCGTCTGCTGCCTTTGCTGCTGGTGCTCGGCGCCTGTTTGGGCATCGCCTGCAACGCCAGCGCCGTGGAAGTGACCGACGTGCTCGGGCGCAAGGTCGAAGTCGACCACGCGCCGCAGCGCATTGTGCTGGGCGAAGGGCGGCTGTTCTTCGCCTTGGCGCTGCTCGACCGCGACAACCCGTTCCAGCGGGTGGTCGGCTGGCAGAACGACATGCGCCTGCTCGACCCTCACACCTACGAGGTCTACGCCAAGCTGTACCCGCAGATGGCCAAGCTGCCATTGATCGGCCAGGCCTCCGAGCAGAGCGTCAGTGCCGAGCAGATTCTCGCGCTCAAGCCGGACCTGGCGATCTTTAGCATCGCTGGCGAAGGCCCGACCCAGCACAGCCCGGTGGCCGACTTGCTGGAGAAAGCCGGCGTACCGGTACTGTTCATCGACTTCCGCGTGTACCCGATCCGTAACACGCGGGTCAGCATGCAGGCGCTGGGCACCTTGCTTGGGCGTGAACAGCAGGCGCAGGAATACCTGAGCCTGTACGATCGCCACCTCAAGCACATCACCGACAGCGTGGCGGCGCTCAAGGCCAGCGAGCGGCCGAAGGTGTTTCTCGAACTGCTGGCGGGTGTATGGCAGGCGCCGGGGCACACCACTGGCAAGAGCGGCCTGGGCAGCGTGGTCGAGGCGGTCGGCGGGCACAACATCGGTGCCGACGTAGTGCCGGGCGCGCTGGGCGACGTCAGTGTCGAATACGTGTTGCAGGCCGACCCTGACGTGTACATCGCCACCGGCAACCGTGCACCGGGCGTTTTGCTGGGCGCGGGTGTTTCCACCGAGGCTGCACGCCAGAGCCTGGCGAAGATCACCGCCCGCCCCGAGTTCGCACCGCTGCGGCCGATCCAGGCCGGGCAGGCCCATGGCCTGTGGCATGACTTCTACAACTCGCCATTCAACATCCTCGCGGTCGAAGCCATGGCCCGCTGGGTGCATCCCGAGCGCTTCCAGGATGTCGACCCGCAGGCCACCATGGGCGAAATCAACCGGCTGCTGAAGGTAGGCCTGGACGGCCAGTACTGGGTCGACGCCAAGTGACCGCGCTGGCTCAGCAGGGCGCGGCACTCGCGGCCTGGCATTACCGCCGCCTGCTGTGGCGGCGAGCAGCGCTGGTGTTGGCGCTGGCGCTGTTGCTGCTACTGTCGGTGCTCGGCGACCTGGCCAGCGGTGCCTCGGGCATGGGCCTGGGGCAACTGCTGCACGGCATCTTCGACCCGGCGACGCTGAGCGCCACCGAGCGGGTGATCATCTGGAACGTGCGCCTGCCGTACTCGCTGATGGCAGTGCTGGTGGGGGCTGCATTGGCCCTGGCTGGCGCCGAAATGCAGGCGATCCTCGACAACCCACTGGCCAGCCCTTTTACCTTGGGCGTGTCGTCATCGGCGGCGCTCGGTGCATCGCTGGCGATTGCCTATCCACTGGGTATCGCCTGGCTGGCGCCAAGCGCGCAGGTGACGGTGCTCGCTTTTGTCTTCGCCTGCCTGTCGGTGGTGCTGCTGCAGGCCATGTCACGCCTGCGCGGCGCGGGGGTGGAGAGCCTGGTGCTGTTCGGCATCGCCCTGGTGTTCAGCTGCAATGCGCTGGTCTCGCTGCTGCAGCTGCTGGCCACCGAGGACGTGTTGCAGCAACTGGTGTTCTGGACCCTGGGCAGCCTGGCCCGGGCCGACTGGCAGAAGCTCGGCATCCTCGCCCTGGTGCTGGCGCTGCTGTTGCCGTTCTCGCTGCGCGCAGCGCCGGCCATGACCCTGTTGCGCATGGGCGAGGACCGTGCGCGCAGTTTTGGCGTGGATACCCGGCGCTTGCGCTTTGCCTCGCTGCTGCGCATCAGCCTGCTGTCAGCCACGGCGGTGGCGTTTGTCGGCACCATCGGTTTCGTCGGCCTGGTCGGGCCGCATATCGCCCGCTTGCTGGTGGGCGAGGACCAACGCTTTCTGCTGCCGGCCAGTGCGCTGGTGGGGGCGCTGATGCTGTCGTTGTCGTCACTTGCCAGCAAACTGATCTTGCCCGGGGTGATCGTGCCGGTGGGCATCGTCACGGCGCTGGTCGGTGTGCCGGTGTTCGTGCTGTTGGTGTTCCGCCGGGGGAGAAAACTGTGAGCCTGCTGATCGATGAAGTGGCGGTCGCCTATGGCGCGCGGCAGATCCTGCATGGGGTGAGCTTGCCAGAGCTGCCGGCCGGCAGCCTGGTGGCGCTGGTCGGGCCCAATGGTGCGGGCAAGTCGACCTTGCTGCGGGCGCTGGCGGGTCTGGAGCGGATGAAGGGCGGCTTGAGCCTGGATGGCCAGGACGTGACCCGGCTGAGCTTTGCCGAGCGCTCGCGGCGGCTGGCCTACATGCCGCAGCAACTGCCACCCGGGATTGCCCTTGGGGTACTGGAAAGCATTGTTGCGGCGTTGCGCGTGAGCGGTGCGGATGACCTGCTTGGCAACGCTTACGAGGCATTGCGCCAGTTGGGTATCGAGGCGCTGGCCGAGCGCTCGCTCGACAGCCTTTCAGGTGGCCAGCGGCAGCTGGTGGCGCTGGCGCAATTGCTGGCGCGCAACCCGCAGGTGCTATTGCTCGATGAGCCGACCAGTGCGCTGGACCTGCATTACCAGTTACGGGTGATGGGCGCGGTGCGCGAGCGGGTGGTGGCGCACCGGTTGCTGGCGGTGGCGGTGTTGCATGACATCAACCTGGCGGCCAGCCATGCCGATTGGCTGGTGGTGTTGCGCGAGGGCAGGGTGGTGGCGTGCGGGGCGCCGCAGGAGGTGTTGCAGCCTGAGTTGCTGGCTGAGGTGTATGGCGTCGAGGCGCGGGTCGAGTGCTGTTCGCAAGGGCGCCTGCAGGTGCTTGTTGATCGCGCGCTGGCCTGATTTTTCAGGCGGAAACGGTCATGTGTGGGAGCGGCCTTGTGTCGCGAAAGGGCTGCACAGCAGCCCCGGCAATTTGTGCTGGGGCGAAGATTTTGGGGCCGCTGCGCGCCCCTTTCGCGACACAAGGCCGCTCCCACAAGGAAATGCGCAATACCTGTCAGTTTTCAGTCCGGCAGCAAACGATCCCGGCTGTTGGACAGGTGCAGGCAGATCGCCGCCCGAGCCGCATCCGGGTCCTGCCGGCGGATGGCATTGAGGATCGCCTCATGCTCAAGGTTGGCCAGGTACGCATGCCGCGCCAGCCTGGCCCCGGCGCGTTCGGCCAGGGCCATGCGGTTACGCGGGATCAGGCCATTGCCCAGCTGCGCCATCATCTCGCTGAAATACAGGTTGCCGGTAGCCTCGGCGATCAGCAGGTGAAAGCGCCGGTCCGCCTCGATGCAGCTGTCCCCGGCCGCCGCCAGGTCCTGATAGTCATCCAGCGCCTTGCGCATGCGTGCCAGGTGCTCGTCACTGCGGCGCACGGCGGCGAGGGCGGCCGCCTGGCCTTCCAGGCCGATGCGCAGCTCCAGCAGGTCACGCACACTCGCGGCGTTCTCTGCCCCCACGCGCAAACCCGCCTGGCCCTGGCGCTCCATCACGAACGTGCCAATGCCATGGCGCGGTTCAACCAGGCCTGAGGCCTGCAACTTCGACAGCGCTTCGCGGACCACGGTGCGGCTGACGCCATGCTCGCGCACCAAAGTGTTCTCCGACGGCAGCTTGTCACCCGGCTTGAAGGTGCCCAGCAGAATCTGCTGAGTCAGGCTCGACACCAGGTCGTGGGCGCGGCTGTGGCTGCGTTTGGCTGGGGAAGTATTCATGAGGTTTCCGGGTCAGGGCTACTTGTACGACAAGTTAATCATCAAAAATATTTTTTGCCTGTTTTTTCTTTGCACGGTATAGGGCTGTTAAACGCGTTTGCATCATGATCGATACAATACTGCCATTTATCAGCTTGTATTTTGCTGTTTAGGCGACATTTGCCGTCTTGTCGTACAACCTTGCTGCGCATATGCTCCGTTCCACTGTCATGTCAGACAACTTCGACCCGCACAAAAACAATTAGTGGGAGATCCACAAGTGAACGACACCCTCGCTCCGTCTGCCCGGAATGAAGGCGACGCGTTGGCCAGTGCCGTGGCCAAGGTCAAGCGCCACGTCCTGCCGCTGTTCGTCATCATGTTCATCGTCAACTACCTCGACCGCGTCAACATCGGCTTCGTCCGCCCACACCTGGAAAGCGACCTGGGCATCAGTGCCGCCGCCTTTGGCTTCGGCGCCGGGCTGTTCTTCATTGGCTACGCGTTGTTCGAAGTGCCCTCGAACATGCTGTTGCAAAGGGTCGGTGCGCGGCTGTGGCTGACCCGCATCATGTTCACCTGGGGCCTGGTGGCCACCGCCATGGCCTTCGTGCAGAACGAGACCCAGTTCTACGTGCTGCGCTTTCTGCTGGGTGTTGCCGAGGCCGGCTTCTTCCCAGGGGTGATCTATTACTTCACCCGCTGGTTGCCGGCCGCCGAGCGCGGCAAGGCGATCGCCATCTTCCTCAGCGGGTCCGCCTTGGCGTCGTTGATTTCCGGGCCGCTGGCCGGCGCGCTGATGCAGATCCAGGGCCTGGGCCTGCATGGCTGGCAGTGGATGCTGTTCATCGAAGGCATGGCCTCGGTGACCCTGTGCTTCTTCGTGTTCTTCTGGCTCGACTCCAAGCCGCAGGATGCCAAATGGCTGAGCCAGGCCGAACAGGACGCGCTGGTCGCCACCATCGACCGTGAGCAGCGTGAGCGCGAAGCCGTCGGCGCGGTGAAGCCTTCGGCCTGGAGCCTGCTCAAGGACCGCCAGATCGTGCTGTTCTGCCTGATCTACTTCTGCATCCAGCTGACTATCTACGCCGCCACCTTCTGGCTGCCGAGCATCATCAAACGCATGGGCGACCTCAGCGACTTGCAGGTCGGCTTCTTCAACTCGATCCCATGGCTGATCTCGATCATTGCCATGTATGCCTTCGCCGCCGGTTCCACGCGCTGGAAGTTCCAGCAGGCCTGGGTGGCCGGTGCCCTGGTGGTCGCTGCCATCGGCATGTTCATGTCCACCACCGGCGGCCCGGTGTTCGCCTTTGTCGCGGTGTGCTTCGCCGCCATCGGTTTCAAGTCGGCCTCGTCGCTGTTCTGGCCGATCCCGCAGGGCTACCTGGACGCCCGCATCGCGGCGGCAGTGATCGCCTTGATCAACTCGGTCGGCAACCTCGGCGGCTTCGTCGCCCCCACCACCTTCGGCCTGCTCGAGCAGCAGACCGGGTCGATCCAGGGCGGGCTATATGGCCTGGCCGTGACCTCGGTGCTGGCGGCCATCGCCATCTTCTTCGTACGCATTCGCCCGAAGGGCGCCCCTTCTGACGACCTCAAGGCGCCTTCGGCCTTGGGCCAGACCCACTGATGACTGCGAGACAACAACCATGAATATGCAGACCAATCCCGCCGTTCACACCAGCACCCCCGTGGTCACCGAACTGCGCGTGATCCCCGTGGCGGGCCACGACAGCATGCTGCTCAACCTCAGTGGCGCCCACGGCCCGTACTTCACCCGCAACGTCGTGGTGCTACGCGACAGTGCCGGCAACACCGGCCTTGGCGAAGTGCCCGGTGGCGAGAAGATCCGCCAGACCCTGGAGGACGCCCGCAGCCTGGTGGTCGGCCAACCGATCGGCCACTACCAGCGCGTGCTCAACGCCATGCGCCAGACCTTCGCCAACCGCGACTCCGCCGGCCGCGGCCTGCAGACTTTCGACCTGCGCATCACCGTGCATGCGGTGACGGCCATCGAGGCGGCGCTGCTCGACCTGCTCGGCCAACACCTCAACGTACCGATGGCGGCACTGCTGGGTGAGGGCCAGCAACGCGAGGCGGTGAAGATGCTGGGTTACCTGTTCTACATCGGTGACCGCCAGCAGACCGACCTGGCCTACCGCAACGAAGCCGATGCCGATGACGACTGGTTCCGCCTGCGCCACGAAAAGGCCCTGACCCCGGAAGCCGTCGTGCGTCTGGCCGAAGCCGCCAAGCAGCGCTACGGCTTCAGCGATTTCAAGCTCAAGGGCGGCGTGCTGCGTGGCGAGGAGGAAATGGAAGCGGTGACGGCCCTGGCCGAGCGCTTCCCCGAAGCGCGCATTACCCTCGACCCGAACGGCGCCTGGTCGCTGAAGGAAGCCATCGCCCTGTGCCGCGACAAGCACGATGTGCTGGCTTATGCCGAAGACCCGTGCGGTGCCGAGAACGGCTACTCGGGGCGTGAAGTGATGGCCGAGTTCCGCCGAGCCACCGGCTTGCCGACGGCCACCAACATGATCGCCACCGACTGGCGGCAGATGGGCCATGCGATCCAGCTGCAGTCGGTGGACATCCCCTTGGCCGACCCGCACTTCTGGACCTTGCAGGGTTCGGTGCGGGTGGCGCAGATGTGCAACGACTGGGGCCTGACCTGGGGCTCGCATTCGAACAACCACTTCGACATCTCGCTGGCGATGTTCACCCAGGTGGCAGCTGCGGCGCCCGGTGAAATCACGGCTATCGATACCCACTGGATCTGGCAGGACGGCCAGCGCCTGACCCGTGAGCCGCTGCGCATCGTCAATGGCCATGTGCGGGTGCCGGCGCGGCCGGGGCTGGGGGTGGAACTGGATGAAGACCAGCTGGCCAAGGCCCATGAGTGCTACCGCAACATGGGGCTGGGGGCGCGGGATGACAGCGTGGCGATGCAGTTCCTGATTCCGGGCTGGAGCTTCGACAACAAGCGACCTTGCCTGGTGCGTTAAGGCATAGCTTGTCAGCACTTGTAGGAGCGGCCTCGTGTCGCGAAAGGGCTGCAAAGCAGCCTCAGGATGTCAGCGCAGATGCATGAATTGCTGGGGCTGCTTCGCAGCCCTTTCCGACCGGTCCGGCGCCCCGGCAAGGCCGCTCCTACAAAAAGCAGTGCAGCTCGGGTTATTCAGGCTCGAAGAATGCCCGCGCCATCTCCACAAAACCCCCGAGCACCGGGTTCGGGTTATCCCGGCAGAACGCCAGAAAGATCTCCGCCTGCTGCTCCATCCCCACCAACGGCTTGAACACCACCTGCTCCAGGCGCAATGCCTGCGCCGAAGCCGGCACCACCGCGCAACCCAGCCCGACATTGACCAGGCCCAGGATCGAATGCGTCTGCCCCAGCTGATGCAGATACCGCGGCTGCACCCCATGCCGGGCAAACAGATTGGCAATGCGGTCATGGAAATAGCGCCCTTCGTTAGCGCTGTACATCACGAACGGCTGCCCATCGAAATCGCTGGGCCTGAGCCGCTCGCGCGCTGCCAGCGCATGCCCGGCGGGCAGGGCGGCGACGAACGCTTCGCGGTGGACCGGCAGGTATTCCACGCGCGCACTGGGCAGCACCTGGCGCACCAGGCCGACATCGATCAGGCCGGCCTCCAGGTCATGCACCTGGGTGGAGGACACGCGTTCGCTGAGCACCAGCTCGATGTCTGGCAAGGTCTGCCCGGCGTGCACCAGCAAGCGCGGGATCATGCTGTAGGCGCCGACAGCGGTGAAGCCCAGGGTCAGGCGGCCCGCTTCGCCATGGGCGATACGCCGTGCCGACTGGCTGGCCGATTCGGCAACTTGCAGGATACGCCGGGCATCTTCAAGAAAGCTTTGCCCGGCCAGGGTCAGGCGTGCCTGGCGGTTGTTGCGCTCCAGCAACAGCACCCCGAGGGAGTGTTCCAGCAGCTGGATCTGACGGCTCAGCGGCGGCTGGGTCATGTGCAGGCGGGTGGCGGCGCGGCCGAAATGCAGCTCTTCGGCGACGGCGACGAAGCAGCGCAACTGATGCAGCTCCATGATTCAATTCCTGAATTATTCGATCCACTATCTATATTAGACCTGTATCAAATGTGGGCCTAGCATCGAGTCATGTCTTCGAACTGCCGGATGCCCAGGATGAACAACAATCCCATCGACGTGCTGTTGACTCAGCCCGTCCCAGAGGCCATCGATGCCCAGCTGGTGAGCGCCTATCAGGTGCATCGCCTGTATCAGCATGACCACCCGCAACAGCTGCTCGCCGAGGTCGGCCCGCGTATTCGCGGCGTGGTCACAGGTGGCGCCAAGGGCCTGTCGAACGCACTGATGGACCAGCTGCCGGCCCTCGAAATCATTGCCATCAGTGGTATCGGCACCGACGCCGTGGACCTGCGCCACGCGGCCAGCCGCGGTATCCACGTCACCACCACGCCGGGTGTGCTTACCGCCGACGTGGCCGACCTGGCCATGGGCCTGATCATCAGCGCCTTGCGCCGCCTGGGCGAGGGTGAGCGGCTGGTGCGCGACGGTTTGTGGGGTACGGTCAACCTGCCCTTGGCGCGCAAGGTCAGCGGCATCGAACTGGGCATCGTCGGCCTGGGTGAGGTCGGCAAGGCCATCGCCCGGCGCGCCGCTGCATTCGATATGCGCATTGCCTACAACGGGCGGCGCGAGCAGCCAGGGACCGGTTACCGCTATGAGGCTGATCTGGTCGAGCTGGCGCGGTCGGTGGATGTGCTGGTGGTGGCGGCCTCTGCCGATGGCGGGCAGGTACTGGTGACGGCAGAGGTGCTCGATGCACTGGGGCCGCAGGGGTATCTGGTGAATGTGGCGCGCGGCAAGTTGGTCGATGAAGACGCGCTGGTCGAGGCGCTGCGTGAGCAGCGTATCGCCGGGGCAGGGCTGGATGTGTTCGTCGATGAGCCGTATGTGCCGCCGGCACTGCGTGACCTCAATCAGGTCAGCCTGCAACCCCATCGCGGCAGCGCCACGCTGCAGACCCGGCTGGAAATGGGGCGCATGGTGCTGAGCAACCTTGAGGCCTGTTTCAGGGGTGAGGCGCCGCCGAACCGGGTGATCGACCTTTAGAGCCTCTTCGCGGCTAAAGCCGCTCCTACAGGTACACCACCGTCTGTGTAGGAGCGGCTTTAGCCGCGAAGAGGCCGGCACAGGCAGCACAAGGCCCAAAGGGCCACACCTTCTCCGCACAAGAACAATCGCTTCCACCGAGAAGCAAGAGGGTCCACATGAACAGCAAATCCGCCGTTGCCGCATCGCAGGCCGTGGCCGGGGTCGGTCGCCATCGCTTCCTGGTCCTGGCGCTGATCTTCGTCATCACCGTCATCAACTACGCCGACCGCGCCACCTTGTCGATCACCGGCACCGAGGTATTGAAAGACCTGGGCCTCGACCCGGTGATGCTGGGCATGATCTTCTCGGCCTTCGCCTGGGCCTACGCCCTGGGCCAGGTCCCCGGAGGCTGGCTGCTCGACCGGTTCGGTGCGCGCCGGGTCTATGGCATCAGCCTGATCCTCTGGTCACTGTTCACCCTGCTGCAAGGCACGGTTGGCTGGCTGGGCCTGGCCGGGGTATCGGCGGCGGTGGCGCTGTTCTCCATGCGCTTCATGCTCGGCCTGGTGGAGTCACCGGCATTCCCGGCCAACTCGCGTATCGTCAGCTGCTGGTTCCCCACCCGTGAACGCGGCACGGCGTCAGCCTTGTTCAACTCGGCGCAGTACATGGCGGTGGTGGTGTTCGCCCCGCTGATGGCGTGGATGACCCACACCTTGAGCTGGGAGCAGGTATTCATCTGGATGGGCGTGCTGGGGTTGGTGCTGAGCGTGGCGTGGTTCCGTCTATATCACGAGCCGCACAGCGCACCGGGGCTGAGCCGCGAAGAGCTCGACTACATGCGCGAAGGCGGTGCCCTGGTCGACCTGGAGCAGGAGCGCAAGACAGCCAAGAGCAAACCGACTCGCGCCGAGATCGCCCAGCTGTTCACCAGCCGCAACCTGTGGGCGGTGTACCTGGGCCAGTACTGCATCACCGCGCTTACCTACTTCTTCATCACCTGGTTCCCGATCTACCTGATCAAGGGCCGTGGCATGACCATCATGGAAGCCGGCTGGGTCGCCGCGCTGCCGGCCATCTGCGGCTTCACTGGCGGCATTCTCGGTGGCTTCGTTTCGGACTGCCTGATCCGCCGCGGCGTGCACCCGTCCAAGGCACGCAAGACGCCATTCGTGATCGGCATGGCACTGTCCACCAGCCTGGTGCTGGCCAACTATGTGGATGGCAACGCGGCAGTGATCGCCCTGATGACCCTGGCCTTCTTCGGCAAGGGCCTGGCGGCGGTGGGCTGGGCGGTGCTGTCGGATGTGGCACCGAAAAAGATGGTCGGCCTGTGCGGTGGCGTGTTCAACGGTATCGGCAACATTGCCGGCATCGTCACTCCGCTGGTGATCGGCTACGTGGTCGCCAGCACCGGTTCGTTCCACAACGCACTCTGGTTCGTGGCCGCCCATGGCGTGCTGGGGATCTTCGCTTACCTGTTGCTGGCCAGGCGCTTCGAGCGCACCGGGCAGGCGTAGGCAGACGCCTGAGCAACAGAGGCCCCGGGAAACCGGGGCTTTTTTGTTTGTGTCACAAGCCTTCGCGGGAAAGTCGGGGCGCCGAAGAGGCCGGGCCTGGTGACACACATCCAGATGAAAAACAAAAGCTTCAAATGCCACGCTGGCGTAATCGGATATGCCATTCGCGACATCTGGCGTTTCTGGAAATGCGCTGTCGTGATCGAACAGTTCCGAGGCGTTCTCGTGTAATTTCCCACAGCCTTGCGGGGCTTAAATGAAGCCCGAACCACACCGGCATCTTGCTCTGTGACGCGTGCCAAAGATCAACAACAGACCGCCAGCAACATGTCGACTTATTGATTTGAAAGGAGATATTTTCGCCTACGCCTGCCCGTCCTTCCTTGTGTCAGCAAAAAGAGAACAACATCAATGAACACCGTGGGATCTGATGGCAACCTTGCACAAGGTTTCAAGCCACGTCATGTAACGATGCTGTCCATCGCCGGCATCATCGGCGCAGGACTTTTCGTAGGCTCCGGGCACGCCATCGCGGCGGCCGGGCCAGCCACCATTATTTCGTACTTCGTGGCCGGGACCTTGGTGGTACTGGTCATGCGCATGCTCGGCGAAATGGCCGTGGCGCATCCGGACACTGGATCGTTCTCCACCTATGCTGACCAGGCCATCGGCCGCTGGGCCGGCTATACCATCGGTTGGCTGTACTGGTGGTTCTGGGTGCTGGTGATTCCCATCGAGGCACTGGCGGCGGGGCATGTGCTCAACGCCTGGTTCCCTGATATCCCTAGCTGGATCTTCGCCCTCGCCTCGGTGCTGTTGCTGGCGGGCACCAACCTGTTCAGCGTGGCCAAGTACGGCGAGTTCGAGTTCTGGTTCGCCATTCTCAAGGTCACGGCGATTCTCGGCTTCATCGGCTTGGGCTTTGCAGCGCTGATGGGCTGGCTGCCGAACCGTGAGGTCAGTGGTTTGAACGGCTTGATCGCCGAGCATGGCGGCTTTGCGCCCAAGGGCTGGTCTGCAGTCATTGGTGCGTTCATCACCGTGATGTTCAGCTTCATCGGCACCGAGGCCGTGACCATCGCCGCCTCCGAATCCAGCGACCCTTCACGCAACATCGCCAAGGCCACCCGCTCGGTGATCTGGCGGATCAGCACCTTCTACATCCTGTCGATCTTCGTGATCATCTCGGTGGTGCCGTGGAACGACCCGCAGTTGGCGGTGGTGGGTTCGTACCAGCGCGCGCTGGAAATCATGAACATCCCTAACGCCGCCTTCATGGTCGACCTGGTGGTGCTGGTGGCGGTGACCAGCTGCATGAACTCGTCGATCTACATCGCCTCGCGGATGATGTATTCGCTGGCCAAACGCGGCGACGCCCCAGCGTTCCTCAACAAGACCTCCAAGGTCGGCGTGCCCCGTGCCGCCGTGTTCGGTAGCACCCTGATCGGCGCCGCCATCGCCATCCTCAACTACTTCGCACCCAAAGGCGTTTTCGAGTTCCTGCTGGCCAGCTCCGGCGCCATCGCGCTGCTGGTGTACATGGTCATTGCCATCTCCCAGCTGCGCATGCGCCGCCGCCTGGAGCGCGAGAATACCGAGTTGAAGTTCCGCATGTGGCTGTTCCCGTACCTGACCTGGGCGGTGATCATCTTCATCGCCGGTGCACTGGCGGTGATGATGTACACGCCTGAGCACCGGGCGGAAGTGAGTTCGACCTTGGGCCTGGCGATCGTGATTTCCTTCCTGGGGATCGTGACCTCGCGGGGCCATGCGCAAACGGTGGGGGCGCGGTCGATGGGGTGATTGAGTTCACCTTGCAACAAGGGCAAGGGCACCAGTGGATGGGTGCCCTTGTTTTTTTGTTTTTGACGTGATGGTTTCAGCGCCTGGTAGATCGAGCGCCGCCCGCGCGGCGCATCGCGGATAAATCCGCTCCTACATCTGTTGCAACGTGCCGAACCTGTAACGCCATGGTTGTCAGCCCTGGCACATGACTTGAGTCCTACAGGGCGGCTGACAACCATGGCCTCACAGGCATGGCCACGTTGCAACAGATGTAGGAGCGGATTTATCCGCGATGCGCCGCGCGGGCGGCGCTCGATCTGGCAGGCGCTGAAAACATCACGGCGAACACCAGGCAGCAGATAAAAGTCTCACCAGTCGTGAGAAAAATTGTTCGGCCACTAATCGCCCACCATCTCGATGTACCTGTTCACCGCCGGCGCTTTCTCGAAGCGTCGGTAAACCAGGCTCAACCACGAGCTGGCCTGGCAATCGGCAATCCGCCGGTAGTTCACCTGCGGCAGGCTGATGCGCTGCACCACCGATTCTGGCACCACGGCGATCCCTTGCCCCAGCGAAACCAAGGTAATCACTGCCACCAGGCTGCCCGGTTGTGGCCCGAGCCGTGGTACGAAACCACCCTGCGCCGCCGCCTCCAGCGTGCCGGAAATCTGCTCCGGCAGGATGAAGGTCTCGTTGGCCAGGCGCGCGGCCGGAATCTGCGCCAGCTCGTTGATCCGCGAACTGGCGGGCAGGGCGAGCACGAAACCCTCCTGATGCAAGGCGATGGCTTCGAGTTCTTCTGGCAACTCCATCGGCGAGCGCACATAGGCCAGGTCGAGCAGGCCATCACGTACCCTGCCCGGCAGGTCGGTCATGGGCAGTTCGCGGATGTTCAGGCGCACGTCGGGGTGAGCATCGGTGAAGCTGATCACCTGCCGCTGCAGCATGCCCGAGTACGCCGCCGACGCCACGTAGCCCAGCTCGATACGCCCGCTTTCCCCGCGCCCGGCGCGCTGCGCACCCAGCTGCGCGGCATCGAACTGGCGCACTGCCTGCTCGGCTTCGATCAGCAGCGCCTGCCCGGCGGCGGTGAGGTTCACTTCGCGCTGATTGCGCTCGAACAGCCGCACGCCCAGCTCGCGCTCCATGTCCTGGATCTGCCGGCTGAGCGTGGGCGGCGCGATGCCCAGCTGCTCGGCGGCACGGGTGAAGTGACCGTGACGGGCGACGCAGAGGAAGTAGCGGAAGTGACGGATTTCCATGCGGTGTTACCTGCAGGCTAATGACGCGGTCCCTTGAGGCTAACAAGCTTCGGGGCTGCTGGCATTAAGGTGAGTCCAACACGACAAGGTTGCCAGTGACATTGCAGGGGACCGCTGCGCGGTCCATCGCCGGCAAGCCAGCGCCCCCAAGGCTATGCGTTCCCTTGTAGGAGCGGCCTTGCCGGGGCGCCGGACCGGTCGGAAAGGGCTGCAAAGCAGCCCCGGCGATCTCACTGGCCAGCCAACCAGCTCAAACCTCGGAGCCTATCCATGCCCTCTGCACGCTTCACCCTGCTTACTGCCTCCCTGGTCTGCGCCCTGATCATCCTCGACACCAACATCGTCGCCGTCAGCCTGCCCAGCATCGCCCGCGACCTGTCCGGCTCGTTCGCCGATATCGAGTGGGTGGTCAGCGCCTACCTGCTGGCCTTCGCTGCCTGCCTGCTGCCCGCCGGCAGCCTGGCCGACCGCTTCGGCCGCCAGCGCATGCTGCTGATCGGCCTGGCCGTGTTCGCAATTGCCTCACTGGCCTGCGGCGCAGCCCCCAGCCTGCTGTTCCTCGACCTGGCCCGCGCGGCCAAAGGCGTAGGCGCGGCAATGCTGCTGACCTCGGCCCTGGCCGCCATCGGCCACCGCTTCCACGAACCCCAGGAACGCATGCGCGCCTGGGCATTCTGGGGTGCCTGCATGGGCGCGACCATCACCTTCGCGCCACTGCTCGGCGGCGTGATCGCCAGCACCCTCGGCTGGCGCTGGATCTTCTACATCAACCTGCCGCTGGCGGCGGTGCTGGCGCTGATGGTGTTGCGCAGTATCGAAGAGTCCCGCGACAGCGATGCCGCCCGGCTCGATCCGATGGGCAGCCTGACCTTCGCTGGCAGCCTGGGCTGCCTGATCTGGGCAATGATCGAGGCCAACCAGGTTGGCTGGTCCAGTGTGGATACGCTTGGGCGGCTGCTGATCAGCGCGTTTTTGTTGGGGCTGTTCATCATGGTCGAACGGAGCCAGCCACGGCCCATGGTCGATCTGCAGTTGATGCGCAGCGGGCGCTTTATTGGGGCATTGCTGGGCATGTTCGCCTATGCCGCTTGTGCGCAGGTGATGATGACGCTGTTGCCGTTGTATCTGCAGAACGGGCTGCAACTGTCGGCGCTGGCGGCGGGAGCGGGGATGTTGCCGTTTGCCGTGGCGATGTTGCTGACGCCGCGGTGGGGGATGCGTTTGGCTGAGCGTTTGAGCCCGGCGCAGGTGTTTGCCCTTGGGTTGGTGTTGGTAGGGCTGGGGAATCTGCTGTGTGCCTGGGCTGTTGGGATTGGCGGGTATGTGGTGTTTGCCCTGGCCAGCTTGGTGTTGGGCGCAGGGGCAGGGCTGCTCAATGGGGATACCCAGAAGAACATCATGGCTTGTGTGCCGCGGGAGCGGACGGGGATGGCTTCTGGGTTGAGTACGACTACGCGTTTTGGGGCGATTGTGCTGGCGATTGGTGTACTCGGGGGTGTGCTGGCTGCACGCAGTGGGCAGTTGTTGCGCGAGGCCATGGTGGGCTTGGCGCCTGAGCAGGTCGGCAAGGTGGGGGAGATGGCCACGCGGGTCGCTGCGGGTGACTTGCAGGCTGCTTTGGCGTTGCTGCCGCCGGGCTTGCGTGAAGCGGCGGCGCCGTTGGCACGTGAGGCGTTCATGGGCGGGTTCCAGGCGTTGTTGCAGGTTGCCGGGGCGTGCGCGTTGCTGTTGGCGGTGGTGGTTGGCGTATTGCTGAGTCGCCCGTTTCTGCAACAGGAGGGCGGCGTGACGCAAAACACAATGGCTGAAAACTTTACACGTGGTCGGGGTTAACAGTGCATGTCGAAGCGTGTGGTGTGTCCGATGATCCGAAATCCGCTGTGTTTGTTTACCTGTGTTAATGCACAGCTTGGACGGGATGGTGGCTTTTTGCTTAGGGTATTGGCAGACAGTCGATCAACCAGGAGTGATCAGCCATGAAGAATATCTTTGCCGTTGTCGGTTTTATCGTGGTCGCCACCAAGGGTTATGAACTGTACCGCGAGTACAGCGAGATGAAGCGCGAGAAAGAGGCGCGGGAGGCAGCAGCAGGTTCGGAGTGATGCGCGTCGATTAATGGCAAAAAGCTAACGAGTCTCTATGGCACGTTAACAGCCAGTGCGCAGGAGTTGATGGCAGATGAAGGGGAGAGCCGATGCCGATTCGTCCGATGCCTTACAGGCTTGAATGCTCGAAATGCAGCTGGAGCAAGACTGTCGCCCCCGCCAGCGACGTCTTGTCACCAGGGCAGTGGTACGAGTGCTGCCCACGTTGTGGCGGCCCTCTATGCAGAAAAGTGCTGAGCGGGCCGATACAGCAAATACTCGCCAAATGGTGGGTGTCGATGCGACCCAAGTGAACTTGACAGTCGTAGTGGCAAAATGCAACTTTCCGGGCGAATTGGATCCGGCCGAGGACGATTAGGGAACGATATGAGTAAGGCTCAAGATTTCTCCAAGCTTTACGCTCGGGTAGCGAGCGACATTGCCACTGCCCTGGACGATGTCTCCAGACTGGATGTCAGCAATGACAAGGGAAATGCGCACCTTGCAAGCGTCAAGGAAAAGCTCGGTGAAATGAAGTCGCGCTTCGACGGCGAAATTGCCTACCTGGAAAAGCACGCCGAATGGGAGAACTTCACCATTGCGTTCTTCGGTGAAACCAACGCAGGCAAGAGCACCATCATCGAGAGCCTGCGCATCCTTTTCGAAGAGAAGAAGCGCCAGGCTCTGATTGAGCGCAACCAGGCGACTGCCAGCGATATCCAGGCGGTGTTCTCGAGCAAAAGCGACGAACTTATCGAAGAGCTCAGCACCCGCTATGTCAGCTTCTGTGAAGACATTGCCACGCTCGGCGACGACATCGGCGCGTTGGTCAACCAGACCCAACGTGATCTGCAAAGCACGCGTCAGCAGCTTGAACACACTCAGCAGGATTACGCTTACTGCAAAGAGCGCCTGAGTGTTGCGACAACCGATCTGGACAGCACTCGGCAGACGCTGCAGGGCACTGAAACGCGTCTGGCGGATAGCCAGAGAGAGCTGGCCAGAAACCAGGGCGAACTGCAGCAAGTTGGCCAGCAGTTGCAGGGTGTGCGCGCAGACTTCCAGCGCAGCCAGCAGCAACTTACGGAGCAAGGGGCTCAGTTGCAGGCCGCTCAATCGCAATTGAGCGAATGCCTGCGCCAGAGCGAAGCTGCCCGCACTTCGCTGGAGCAACAGGCAAAATTGAAGCTGGTGATCGGACTGGTAGGTGGTGTGGTGATCGGTGTCATCGCCGGTGCCTTGGGCTACGCGCAGTTGCTGTAAGCCTGGGCATCGATGGCTCTGTAGTTACCTCCCTACCGTAGAAACCGGACCCAACTCATGCGCGAACAACATTCCTTGAGCGAGTTGGTCAGCGACAGGCTGCCAACCCTGCTGAAACAACAGCAACAACTCGAGCGCCTGCAGCGCACTGCAGGCCAGGTCGATGGCGAAATTGTCGGCACTGGCCAGGCAGACTTCACCCAGGACAACGTGATCTATCAGTTCAGCCACCAGGGCAAGAGCTTTCAACTGATCGACGTGCCGGGCATCGAGGGTAACGAGTCGAAGTATGAAGCGATGGTTCAAGCGGCCATCGCCAAGGCCCATTTGGTGTTCTATGTGAACGGCACCAACAAGAAGCCCGAGAACAAAACCGCCGAGAAGATCAAGCATTACCTCAACCGTGATGCCAAGGTTTACGCCATCTGCAACCTGCGCGGCAAGGCTGACTCCTACGAGTACGACCAAGACCGTGAAGCGCTGGAGCGTACCCACAAAGACGCCGTCGAAACCCGTGAGCAAACGCGCGAAGTGCTTGAAGGCATTCTTGGCGCGGAACTCGTCAGTGGATGCCAGAGCCTGCAAGGTTTGCTCGGTTTTGCCGGTGTGGCATTCGATGAGCGTGGCCTGAGCAGCATTCATCCGAGCCGCACCGATCTGATCAAATCGCAGCGCGCCTACAAGCAGGACTTTGCCAGCCAGCAGGCGATGCGCAACTTCAGCCAGCTTGATCAGTTGCACAAAGTCATTGGTGATGGTTGCGCCAACTTTGAAGTCGACATTGTTGAAAGTAACAAGCGCAAGGTGCTGCGTTTGCTGCAGGACACTGTGAATGACCTGCAGAAGCAGCGGGATGAGCATCAGGCGTTCTCCGGCAAGATGGGCGCGGAGATCGAGGATTGCCAGGGCGTAATTCGCAAGAGTTTCGAAGACCTGAAGAGCAATTTCAGTGCCGGGCGCAGCAATGCCTTAGATACATTTTTCACCGAGTTGAATAAGGCAGCGTGCGCCGCTGTGCAAGAGCACTTCAGTGACAAAGACGATGTGGAGCGAGTGATCAACCAACTCGTCGAGGAGGGGCAGGAGAAGTTAGCGCAAGAACTTGAAACGGTTCAGGAGGAGCTGGTAGAGGGCATCTCGCAAGCGATAGGGCGGGCGCTCAAACGCTTGCAGGAAAACGCAGAGCGCGTGAATTTCCAGCAACGCTTGAGTCAGGCAGCCAGTAATTCGCTGTCGCTTTCCAGCGCGATGGATGCCATCAGCTTCAATTTTTCAGACGTCGGCGGGCTGCTGCTGAGTATCGGTAAATATGCATCGAGTGGACTTTTGATCGGCTCGTTCGTACCGGGTGTGGGCAATATTGTCGGCGCAGTCATCGGTGGTGTTGTAGGGCTCTTGGCCGCTGGTCTGAGCTACATCTTAGGTGGACGCAACAAGAAAATCCTTGAAGCTCAAGGCAAAGTCAGCGATGCGATCAAGAAACAGCACTTAGCCAGCAAGGAAGCGTTCGATCAGGATACTCAAACCATGGTGGCGAACATCAAGGAACAGATCGAGAAAACCACGCTCGCCCAGTTGAAAGACGAGCGGCGAAAAATGGCCGACATCACAGCCTTGTTCGACAAAAAAATTGCCTCAATCCAGGCACTGAAAAATCAAGTGGAAGCGAAACCTCATGGAACAATTTAAGCAGTTCAATGCCAGCAAGACCGAGGTCATCAAGTCGCTCGACAACCTCCAGAAACTGGTGGGAGCGCTTGAAAGTTTGGGGCTAGACGTCTCCCAGGACATCGACAAGATCAAGAAAGCTATTGGCGATGTGCAGTCAGATGCATTGCGCATCGCCCTGCTGGGCGCCTTCTCCGACGGCAAGACCAGCGTGGTTGCTGGCTGGCTGGGCCAGGTCATGAAGGACATGAAGATCGACACCAACGAGTCCTCGGACGCGCTGGCGATCTACCGCCCGGACAACCTTCAGGACCGTTGCGAAATCGTCGATACCCCCGGCTTGTTCGGTGACAAGGAAAAGGCCGCAGAGAGCGGCGCACTGGTGCAATACGGCGATATCACCAAGAACTACATTTCCGAAGCACACCTGATCTTCTACGTGGTCGACGCCACCAACCCGCTCAAGGAAAGCCACCAGGACATCGTGCGTTGGGTACTGCGCGACCTGAACAAACTGAGCTCGACCATCTTCGTCATCAACAAGATGGATGAAGTGGCCGATCTGCGCGATGCCGAAGAGTTCGAGCAGCAGAGCACCATCAAGAAGAACAACTTGCTGGACAAGCTGCAGCGCTTCGTAGACCTCACGGCTGCCGAGCGTGAAGCGATCAACGTGGTCTGTGTTGCCTCTAATCCGAACAGTCGTGGCCTGGAGTTCTGGCTCGCGCAAAAAGACCTGTATGACCAACGTTCGCGGATCAGCGAGCTCAAGCAAGTTACTCAGCAAGTACTTGACGGCAGCGGCCGTGAAACCCTGATCAGAAAGACCGGCATCGATGTCGTGCGCGATGTGCTGGGCAAGAAAATTACCTCAGCGAAGGATGAGTTGATCAAGTTCGAGCTGCTGGCCAGTAACCAGCGTCAGGACGCGAAACGTATTCAGGAGGACATCGACGAGGGCAGGAGAAAAGTCCTGGCCACTGTGGACAACCTCTTCAATGAATTGAAAAATCTTGAAGCTGATCTGCTGAACAGCATTCGCACCTTGCCCCGAGATCAGGTGCGCGCTTTCCTTGAGGCGGAAATCGGCTTCTCCAAAGATGACATCGGCGAAAAGCTGCGTTTTCGCATCGATCACCTGTTCCGCACGGCATTCAACCAATCTTCAAGCATCATGAGTGGCATCAGCGCGAAGATTGAGCATCAGCTGGACAGCTCTTCGAATTTCGCCGACAGCATCACCGCCTCGGCGCTGACTGCATCGAGCCGCGCACTGACTGCCGTGTCGAAGATCCCGGTCGAAAGCATCAAGAACGGTGTGTTCCTGGCCCGTGAGACCCTGAAAAACCTCACCGGTTATGTCTACAAGTTCAAACCCTGGGAGGCGACCAAACTGGCCGCCAACATCAGCCGCTGGGCCGGGCCGATCGGTGCAGGTATCCAGGTGCTGACCGATGTCATCAGCGTCGTCCAGCAACAGCGGGCCGAGACTGAGCTTAAGCAGCTGCAGAATGACTTGGGAGAAATGGTCAAAGCCCATTTTGCCGAGCCGATGAAGTTGCTTCAGGATCATGACAAAGTCATAGAAGTCTTTGCCCCGCAGATCATGGCGTTCGAGAAAATCCTGGCAGAGCAGCAAGCCGGTCTCGAGAGCCTGAGCAAGCGCCAGGCACAGTTGGCAGAACTTGAGGCTCATTTGAGTCAGGCGTTTGGCTCGCAGTCTGTGATCGAAGGCGAGTATCGAGTGGTCTGATCCGCCGAGCCTGGCCAGCCACAAGGCTGGCCAGGGTTTTTCAAAGCGTCAGAGCAACCCTTCGTTATCGAGCTTGAAGCGGGCGTAGAAGATAATCGCAACGGCGGGAATCAAAGCTGAGTAACCTGGCTTTACCGCACTCTTCAGATTGGTCACCGCAGCCTTTATGCGCTGGGTCGGAATCAGATCAGCCAACGTCGACATTGCCGATGCGGATATCAGCGTCAGTTCTTTGCTGGCTTTTGCAGGGGCAGCCTTGCGGTATTCGGGCCTGGGCGCTTCAGGCGTCGAGAAGTAGGACGTCATGGTCAGGCTTGCCGCCAACGCATCGACCTGCTCGAAATAACCTTTCTCGGACATGGCATCCATCTGCGCCACGATATCCTTCCTTGCCGCCAGCACATGACCCTCGCCGAATGAAGAGCGGAAGCACTTGCTGATGAGCAGCGCCTCCATTTCGATCACCTGCGCACAGTCGTGCAGCTCTGCCTCCAAGTCGTAATGCTCGGCCAGCATGAGCAGAATCTGCACATACTTGAGGCCACGCCCTCGCGCCAGATTGACCAGGCAGTGGCCGCCCAGCAGTTGGAATTCCTTGGCCAGCGGATAAACCGAGTTGTCGATCTCAAGGCTCGCCCAGCTGCTGCTGCGTACGTGCTTGACGACCTGATCGCGGATCCGGCCACTGGTCAGTTCGAGCAGGTCGTAAAGCAGGTGGTCGGTGACGACAGGGTCGGGTTTGTCGATCGTTGGCTGGGGCTGGTTCAGGGCGGGTATCCCGCCTCTGTAGCCCTGGAAACCTGATGCACGCAGAACCTTTTCCAGGCCGGGCCAATAGTCGGTATGGCTGAAGCCGGGCATTGGCACATCCTCGCAGTGTTCGACTTTTTGCCGGCCCGCACTGCTTTCCCCCAAGTTCAACAGCAATACGTAGTCATCGCTTGAACGGGCATTGTAGAGCTTGCCCTTGATGCGCTTGCCGATGGCGAACGCTTGATCCCCCGACAGTTCGGTGGCGGCCGCCATCAACAGCACGTCGCCAATCTCCAGGTTGCCGTCGGTAGGCTTTTTCATCGAGTCGAGTAGGGCACTTACTACCACTCGACCGCCCAGAGAGTGGCCGATCAGATTCACCCGCGATATGTAAGGGTGGTGCTGGAAGAGATAGCGCTCAAGTTGCTGAAGCAGTGTCTTGCCCATCTCTGTGGCACGGTTGCGGCTGGTGTTGAAGTGCACCGCCCGATCGGCCACCGCGGCGACAGTGCCGGCGAGCACGTTGAACCGGGCAAGCGCCGACACACCGCCACTGGTCATTGTGTCGAACTGGCTCCAGTGCCCCGACGGCCAGAAGGCGAAGATGTTGATGCAATTGTGCAGGGAGGACGGAATGCACTTGCGCAACGCACAACGGTCTTCCATGTCGTGGCCGGCGGAGTAACCGTGAATGAAGACGTTGGCAACTTCACCGGAGCGTTGGGGGAGGGTATGGAACTTGAATTGAGGGTTCACGACATGAGATTCGTAGCTAGGCGGGAGCTGGATGATGGCAGTTGGCCTTTTTCTTGTAAATCGGTGGATGCCGTTGTCTTCCCAAATCTCAGTGAACCGTTTGCTGAAATCTGGCCGGCGTTTGTTGAAGACCGAAGTTGGCAGTTCTGAAGCACCAAGATTGTAGGGCTAAGAGTATCATTCGCGCCGTATGCCTAGTTTGAAGCCATTATTCCGTTAAGGAAGTGGCTTCAAACTTCTTGTCTATTAGGAGCACCTTGAGCATCAAACGTTTTCGGCTTTACGCCAGCGCCTTCCTTCTACGTTTGGCTTTAGGAGAGGCCGTGTGCTGGGCCCTGATTCGTTCCAGCAACGTACTGGCCGGTTCTTCGTTCGAGTCTTGTGGCACTAGTTCGCCTCGGAAGGCCTTGGCAAGGATGCTTTGGGTCAGACGGTCAACACGGACTTGGGCAGCCTTGACTCGGGCTTCCAACTGATCGGCAAAGGCGAAGAACTGCTCAACGCGGCGCACGATTTCGATTTGTTCGGCCAGTGGTGGCAGATTGATCGGCATCCTTTTCATCGAGCCAACGTTGAAGTGCTGCTGTGCAACACCTACTTGGTTCTCCGCAACATTTCGCTGTGCTACTTCAGAATTCATGTAGATGCAGCCAAACCCAGAATTTAGCTTATCCGATGGTCGGGCTATTACAAGGTCAGAACAGTTAGCTATGGGTAGCGACTCAGGAATCACGCACGTAACTCCCGGGGCGCCCGAACGAACGATTGCCAAGTCGCCAGGCTCAAGCCGAGACTTTATGATTGATGAGTGAAACTCCTCCGAGATATAGAGAATGTTATCTAACGAAAATCTCATAGGCCTTACATTCTGGGAGCGCAGAAACGGAACTCCCTGCGCCTGATATTGATTGGCCATCTTTCCTACATAACCAACGGTGATTTCTCTGCAGATATCCCCAAATGTGGTTTCTGTCCACCCCGCCGGTGATATCTCTACTCCGCTGGATTTTTGGGTATGCCCGTCCCGCCACGTCTCCGTCAACCGCCCGGAAACGGCGGCGGTGAGGACAGACTGACGAAAGCCTTTGAGTAACGCTGGTACTCCGTCGATACGGGCCTTCAGGGTTTCCACTTGAGCCAGCAATTTGTCTATATGGGCAGCGATTCGGGTTTGCTCCTCAAGCGGCGGAGCCAGATATCTTGCATCTCTTACAATTTTGAAATGTCGTGCATATCCTTTGCTCTCAATTGGTAACCATCGCAAAAAGAAAAACAGGAAACGGGCATTCATTTCAGGATTCGGCCTGAGAATTTTTACCCCGTCCGCGCCCGGAATAAACGCGAAATCTATCCACTTAATTTCGCGCGTATGATCGCCGAATATTATCAGTGGACTATCTTCCGCCACGACCAAGCTCGCATCGTCCAGATAGCCAGAAATGAATATTCGCCCTTGATCGATTATGGGGAACCTACCCTCAGCCAGAGCGTCAGCGGTTTTTACCTTCTTCCCTGCCGTGGAGATTTGAGTGAATACATCATCGAAGCTGACAGGTAACCAATTCGTGGTAGCCCCATTAGTCATACGTCCTCCTCGCTTGCAGAAAATCCCATCACTTCTGCCAGGAGTAGTTTCTGCGCCGTAGCTTCGTCCCCTGCGCCCAAGCTGTACATCAGTTGATCCAACTCTCGCAGCGCTTCGGTCAATTCGGCCATCACTTCTCCGGCCATCACTTCCGGGGTGGGTAAGTCGGCCGCGTTGACGCTACTGTTGTCCTTCAGCCAGCTGATATCTAGCGAGTCTCCGCGCTCGCGAATCTGATCGCGGCTAAACACGCGGAATCGGCTCAGTTCGCCGATGCCTTCGATGTTCTCCGCACGCGGGCTACTGCCATTCGGGTCAACGCCATAGGCCTTTTCAAAGGCCTCGAGGTGCTGTGCCCCAAACGGGGAACGTTTGCCAAAGCTGGGCATGTTGCTGCGCAGGTCATAGAACCATACTCGCTGGGTGCAGCCTTCGTCCTGGCGCGGGTTGTCCTGGCTGCCTTTCTGAAAGAACAGTACGTTGGTCTTCACGCCTTGCGCGTAAAAGATGCCGGTCGGCAGACGCAGGATGGTGTGCAGGTTGCATTTGTTCATCAGGTCGCGACGCACATCCGTGCCGACGCCAGCCTCGAACAGCACGTTGTCCGGAAGAACTACGGCAGCGCGGCCGCCGGGCTTGAGGCCACGGTAGATGTGCTGCAGGAACGCCAGCTGCTTGTTGCTAGTGCGGTAGGTAAGGTCGTCGCGGGTCGGGCCTCCGCCGCCTTTGGCAGTACCGAACGGCGGGTTGGAGAGTATGACGTCGACCTTGGGCAGGTTAGCGCCGGTCTGACCCAGGGCGTTGCCAAGGTGCACCACACCTTCTTCATCACCTTCCATGCCATGCAGCAAGGTGTTCATCAACGCCAGACGGCGAGTACCTGGCACCAACTCCACCCCGACAAAGGCGCGATTGCGCTGGAAGCTGCGGGCTTTTTCGTCGAGGTTGTAGTGGTCGTCGGTCTGGCTTTTGATGTAAGCGTCAGCGGCAATCAAGAAGCCTGCGGTGCCAGCGGCCGGATCCTGGATGGTTTCACCGGGCTGCGGTTTGATGCAGCGGATAATGCTGTCGATCAACGGACGCGGTGTGAAGTACTGGCCAGCACCAGACTTGGTCTCGCTCGCGTTCTTCTCCAGCAGGCCTTCATAGAGATCGCCGAGGCCATCTTCGCGGGCGCTGAACCAGTCGATGCCATCCAGACTCTTGATCAGTTGCTCCAGATGACGCGGTTCCTTGAGCCGGGTCTGGGCGTCGGCATAGATGGCGGCAATCAGCGGGTCGCTGTTTTTGCCCAGGTCCAGCAACATTTGTCGATAGTAGTCGAGCAGGTTGAGCCCGGATTTACCCGCCAGGTCTGGCCAGCGTGCACCCACTGGCAGCTTGTGGTTGAAGGCGTCGTTGTTCTGGACCTGTTCGTATTCCATCTTGATGAACAGCAGCAGTACCAGTTCGGTGACGTAATCGCTGTAGTTGATCCCGTCGTCGCGCAGTACGTCGCACAGGTTCCAGAGCTTCTGGACGATGTCGGAGTTGGTCATGGTAACTCTCAAAAAAGATAGGAATGCGAGCCCGCGTTGCTTGAGCAGCGCGAATTGCAAAGGAATGTCGAGGCCGGTTTTGCTGGAAAGCTGCCGGGCAAAGAAAACCCGCTCAATGTGTGCGTAGCTGCCGGAGCAACCATAGGCATGGCGGGTGTATTGCGGGGGAGGTTATGCACGGCAGGTCTGTTTTGCAAGCTGATTCGGGCACTGGCCCAGTGAGCGGATAACACGAATTTCCGCTCGACCGGGGCGCAGTATGGACACCTGCTGACTGGCCTTCGAGTGAATAGAACGCTTCAAGCCGCCGACCACAAATTATCGTTCAACGCTTCCAGCACCTGATCAAGCTTACCGCCAAGATTGCGGTCCAGGCCTCTGATGCCGCCATCGACCCGGAATGCGTCATTGACTTGCTGCGTATCGATCACCACCTCATGCACCAACTGCCTGGCAAGGCGATCCAGCCAGCGGCGCTGCACTGGGGTCCAGGCCTGCATGGCATAAATGCGTTTCATGGCTTCTGCCACACGTTGATCGAACGGCAACAGTGCCTCGCCAATAGCAGCCTGGCGAATATACCCAAGGATGCTTGCCGCGATTTCCTGGTTGGTCTGATTACGCCAGGCGCTTTTCAGGCTGGCTTCGTTGAAACCGTTCTGATCGAGCAGCAACCGCACTTCGCGCAAGTGCTCGCGAGTCAGATCCTTGGGGCGGTTTACCACAACGCTTAGCGCGGCCGACTGGTTCAGCTGTTTGTGGATGAACTCGTGGAAGCTTTCCAGGAAGTCAGCCGGCTTGCCATAGTTGCCGTAGTTCTGCTCACGCACCACCAACTCGTCTTCGTGCGCAGAGATGATCGGATACCGCTCCGACCCGAGCAGGGCACTGACAGCCGCCAGCTGATTGATCAGTTGGCCGTGTTGGCGAACGAAGTTGGCAGCTTGCTGCGGCCCAAGCTCGTGCAAATGGGTATGCAGTTTGCCGGGTTCGACGCCCCAGGACTGCTGCAATTCATCGAGCTTCTGTTTGATGGCCGGATTGTTTTCGGCCTTGTGCTCGGCTTTGCGCAGGATACGCATGACCCGTTGATTCAATTGGTCGAGCACGTCATGGGCGTGACTGCTGTCTTCCTGGCTGCCAGGGGCGTCGTGGCTGGCGTCGTCAGTCAGCTCACCCACCAATTGCTCCAGGGAGATATTCGGGTTCTTGACCAACGGTTTCATGGTGTCGACCTCTTCCAGGCTGGCATAGAGGTCGACGGGGTCATAGATGCGGAATACCGTTTTCCCTATCTCGTCACAGCGTCGGGTAGCCCGGCCTTTCATCTGCTCATAGAGGATGCGCGAGCGCACGCGGCGCATGAACACCAGGTTGCAGATGGTCGGCACGTCGATGCCGGTGGTCAGCAGGTCTACGGTAATGGCGATACTCGGGTGCGGTTCATTCTTGTAGCAGCGAATCAGTTGCTCGACCCGATCGCTCTGGCCAGTAATGATGCGCACGGTCGCTTCGTTGTATTGCTCCCCATAAGCGGCCTTGAAGGCGTCATCCAGCAGGTTTTTCACGCGTTCTGCGTGGGCCTGGTTGACGCAGAAGATCATGGTCTTCTCTTCGCCGAACGGGTCCAGTTCCTTGGCCAGCTCATCGCAGATGACCTTGTCGAAGGCAGGCGTGATGACGCGGCGGTTGAACGACTCGATATTGAAATTGAGCTCGTCTTCCAGTTCCGTCGTATCGACTTCACCGGTCTGGGCGTTGATGACACTGACCGACTCGCCCTTCTCATAGTGGATGCCACGCTGGGTAAGCTGGGTTTCGTAGCGGATTGGTGGCTCATGATCGATCAGCCAGTCATCGGCCACGGCCTCCCGGTAGCTGTAGGTGAACACCGGCTTGCCAAAAATCTCGCTGGTCTGTTTTGCGGGCGTAGCCGTGAGGCCGATACGGCAGGCGTCGAAGTAATCCAGCACGCGACGGTACTGCGAGAGGTACTGGCTGGCATCGCGCACGACCAGTTCGCCCTCGGTCATCTCCTGGTCGAGGGTGTAGCCCCGGTGGGCCTCGTCGACGATGATGCAGTCGAACTCGCCTACAGGTGGCGGGTTGTCCGAGCGGAAAATGCGGCTGACCATGGCTTGCACCGTGGCCACCTGAACTCGGGTTTGCGCTTCGGCAGCCATGTCGCCCAGTGCCTTGATGTCGTAGATCTGGGCCAGGGTGTGGTTCTGCTCAAGCGTGGTGTCGTTGAACGAATCAATGGCCTGCTCGCCAAGGGCGCTGCGGTCTACCAGGAACAGAATACGTTTGAAACGTTCTGCCTTGAGGAAGCGGTACATCAGGCCAATGATGGTGCGGGTCTTGCCGGTGCCTGTCGCCATCGCCAGCAGGCAATTGCGTTGGTTGCCGGCCAGCGCCTGTTCGACGGCCTTGATGGCCTTCTCCTGGTAGTCGCGCAACTTCAGATAGCCAAAGCCTTCTTTTGCCAGCCTTTCCTCGGCTTCTGCCTTGCTGCGTTTGAGCAGGTCGAGGAGGTCGCCAGGTGTGTGGAAGTCTTGCAATGGCCGACGGGTATTGGCAGGGCTGCGCAAATCGCGGAACCAGGTACCAGACTGTTCAGCAAGCTGCTTGATATAGGGGCGACCATTGCAGGCAAAGGCAAAGGGCACCTGGAAGTGGCCATTGCTGCCATCAACCCAAGGCTGGGGTTGGCCGGCCAGCGGCCAGGGCTGTACATGTTCGGCAGAGAATCTGAATTCTCGAGCGTACCGCTCGGCTTGGGTGATCCGGTCGGCAACATCGATGCCTTGCCGTTTGGCTTCGACAATGGCGATGGGTACCAGGCCGGCGAACAGTACGTAGTCGGCGCAGGCTTTCGGGCTACTGGTGGGCCATTCGGCGATTGCCTTGTTTTTGCCTTTCTCCGGGCGTGCACCTTTGCTGTAGGTCAGTTCCAGAGAGTCGGCTTCCCAACCTGCGTCGTTCAGCTGCTGGTCGATGAGGATGCGGGTAAGGTCCTCCGACAGCTGGAACTTGTTGCTGGCCTTCCTGGTTTTTTCGGCAACGTCCTTGCTGGCCTGCGGCTGTGCGGCGATTTGCTGCTGCAGTGCCTTCAGGCTTTGCTCATGTTCTGCGCGCAACTTGGTCAAAGCCGCTTCGTGCTCTGCTGCCAACTGCTTGTGATTTCTCGACTCGGCATCCATCTGCTCGGCGAGGACTGCATATTCCTCTGCTTCACGCTTGAGCAGGGTGGCAAGTTGCTGATTGCTTTCCAGCTGCTGGCTGGACTCGCTGAGCTGCGCCTTGAGCTGTTCGATCTGGCTTTGCAGGTCACGTAGCGAAGTGCTTGGGTCGCTAGGTGTAACGAAAGGCCCGGGCTTGAACGAAGCGGTGTTCTTGCCAAATGACTGGTGGTACCAGATAGCCAAGGCACGCCCCACCTTCAGCCCATCCATGGCCTCGCGGTGCTGCGTGCGGAACTCGTGAGTGGCCTTGTTCCCTTCCACGCGCAAGGTGTGAAACAGGTTGCGAATGTTCTGATCCAGCTGGATCTCACGGCTGAGCTTGTACAGCAGGTCAGATTGGGTGGTGTGGGCTTCGAACACGATACCGGCACGGCTGGCCAAGTCCTGGGCCAAGGCTTCGCCGAGCTGGCGAAGTTTGATCAGCGTGGTGTTTGGATCGCTGGCGAATGCCTGCTCGGCGGTACGCGCAAGCTGAAGGAACACGGGGTCATGTTCCTGAAGAAAGGCGAAATTGCTGCTGGCTGCCATGGTCGTTCCTTCGGTTGCTTGGCCACTTTGTGCGCACATCTGCAGATGCGTAAGTGGCGGTAGCTTAACCAAGGTAAGGCGGTGTTGGCCATGGCAGAGGGCCATCGTGCAGGCGGCCGTGCACTGTAGCGGGCATGGATGCTGCCGATATAGGCGCTAGTGGCTATTTGCAGTCGTATTCGAAATACAAGGAAAAGCTCAATGACGCTGTACGAGTCGATCGTTCTGGAAGTGGAGCAGGGGGCTTTGCCTCGTCAACTTCGGGCCACGGACCTGCTGGGAGAGGACCGTCGAGTCATTCGCCAGACACTTGAAGGGAACGTTGAGTGTTATCGGGTTGGCTTTGGTTTCTTCAAGAAGAGCCATATCCGCACGCAGATGGCCAATGCGGCCCAAGGCACGGGCCATTGGGTCAAGGCAGGCCAGGCGCCGCAGTACAAGCGTATTGCCGAGGGGCTCTATGAAGTATTAGGCCTGACCGAGCAGGAGGAAACCGCCGTGGAGGCCGAAGCACCCCAGCCGGTGGCCGCACAGGCGAACCTGCAGGCCGCACCAAGCATCGAAGCGCATTTGATGAATCATCTGATTCAGACACCTTTCCAGATCTTCGACCGCAAGCGTCGAACGCTTTATCCCGAGCAACCGGTGACGGGCTTCAAGGCTCGCCTGGACACTTACTTCTGGCCATCCCCGGCAACTGGCTACATTGCCACTGAAAAGGTTCTGGACGATTTCATTGCGCGGGCGCGTTTGCTGGCTGAGGATCTGGACCGCAATGCCGACGCAGTGCTTCAGCTGTTCGCTGAAATCTGTGCGTGGGGCGGGGTGCGCGTGCCCACTGAAGATGCCCAGGTGGTGGTCGACAACCTGCGCCTCGCCCAGCGTCGCAGCCGCAAACAGGCAGCCGCAATGAATGGCGCCTGGACCAAGCTGTACGCAATGTTCTATCCCGATGATTTCCTTATCTATGACTCGCGGGTGGCAACGGCATTGCTCGAATTGGCCGAGCAGGCACTAACGGATAATGACGTCGCGCTGTTGCGCCAGCGCTACCCGGCACTGGGCCGCGTTGCTGGCCGCGGCGGCTCGCGCCCTCGGTCGACCAGTATGGTCTGGCGCAATGCCTACACTTGCTGGGCGGCTCAACTCGACGCCAATGCGCTGGGTCAGGCCATGTTGGTGGCTCTGAACCAGGCAGGCTCCGAGCAGTACAGATTGCGACATCTTGAGGCGACGTTGTTCATGGAAGGTTACTGAGGCGTTGACCAGGTCGATCATTTCGACCTGATCTGCCGCTGCGGGGTATCACAGCTCGTCGCCAGCGTACATTTTCAGGGCCCGACGCAATGCATGCTTGATGTGTTCGCGAAGGTAGTCGGGCCCCATAACTTCAATTTCGTCAGCGTTACTCATCAAGAACAGGCGCAGGCCCTGGGTATCTTGAATAGTGCATTGCAAAATCGCTCCGCCAGGGACGTGCTCGATCTGCTGATTTTCGCTTAGCGGGTTTTCCGTGAGGCGGTTAAGGAGGTTGGTTTCAAGGCGTAGCCGCAAGCCAATTGGCACTTCGTGGTGAATGGTCATGAGATCTCGCTGCACCTCAAACGAGCCAACTTGGTAACCCTCCGGCTCAGGCGTGTCACGCCAATAGGTCTCAACGCCGACCATCCGATGAAGCATGAGCACGCACTGCTTGTCCGGGCCATTGCTGCTGTATTTCCCGCGCGGGGCATTCGGCTCGGGCGCTTTATCTTTGGGCCATTGTTCGGATTCGACGAAGGCCGAGAGATAGATGTTGGAGTCTTGGAATGACAGGGCGAGCGGCTTCAAGATGTAGGTGCATTCGATATCGCCAACATCGCGGGGCTTGTAAACAACCTTTAGCGTTTGGCCCTCAAGCATCGCCGCTTGGATCGTCTCGAGGTGAGCTGGATCATAAGCGCCGGGCAGCAGGGTCATGAAGCGAGTGCCCGTAGTGATTCTGCCCTGGCCGACCAGGTCGTGTTTCGAATTTCGGCCAATCACCCCAAGCGCGTAGTTCCGGAGCTCCACGAGTTGATCAGCAACCACTTTGAATCCGAAACGCTCGGCATGCTGCAGCATGGCTTCCAGCGTCATTGATTCAGATGGCGTCAGTGCGAGATCCAGCCGAGCCTTTCGCAGCTTCCAGCGATACGACTTTTGCCCTACCGGCTTTTCACCAGAGACCAGTCCCTCCGATGCGAGGTTCTGGAGGTCGCGCAATGTAGTTTTGAGATGGGGGACCTGTTCGATCCAATGGGCCTGTTGAGCGTGAAGCTCTTCAGTGGCCAGCGAGCCACGCTCACGCTGCAAGATACCCAGCAGTGCCTTGCACCTGCTTTCTTTGGAAATTTTCTTAGCCACAGGCGCCTCACGGACAAAATGTGTCCCTATTGTCCGTCAGTATCACTTTGCCAGCAAGAAAGGCCCTCAAATTAGTGGAGCGTCGCATGAAGATCAAGGTCTCGCACCGTAGTTTCCCCGCTTACAAAGACCGCGCAGAGGTCAATGCTTTTATTGAGTGGCTCGCTGAGCTGCTTGGATCGAACAAGGACGTGAAGCATGGATACACCAACCGGCAGACGGCCAAGCACTGGCAGTTCTGCAACCTCCACGATGCCTATGAGCAATACGAATGGCATCACTCGGGTGTGCCGCATTTGAACATCAGCGCAGGCAGTTGCGCCGACAGCAATGCTGCAGCCCTCGAAGCGCTGGCTGCAGACCTTGGCGCCGCAGCCTGTGACGACACGATGCTGCGTGGCACTCAGGCGACGATGTCCTGGGGCGGGGTTTCTGCTCGAAACAACCAATGGCTTGAAGAGAATCGTGTGGGGCTGGCAGCGATGATTGAACAGGTCGCACAGGTACTGCGCCAGGGAAATCTCGATAGCCCGAAATTCCTCAGTGATCTGCGCTTCAACGCTGGTATGACCAAGATTTACTCGCTGATATGCGAAAACTTCATCATCTATGACAGCCGCGTCGCTGCGGCCTTGGGCTGGCTTGTGATGAGATATTGCAGCGAACGAAAACTGACTGCCCTCCCGGAGGGGCTTCGCTTCCCTTGGGCGCCGGCGAAGGAGGCTCAGAACGCTACCGCGCCGAAGAACCGCGACCCGGGTAACGAGCATGAATTCAAGTTTCCCCGCTTGCGACGTGGTCATCACCACGCGCTCTGGAACATGCGCGCGAGCTGGGTGCTGAGTGAGGCTTTGGCTCATCCGTTGGCGCAGGGAAGCCGCTTCCACGAGGGAGCCGGGAAGCCTGTTCGGAAACTCGAAATGGGGCTGTTCATGATGGGTTACGACCTTGGCAGCCGCTGAGCGCAAGGGGTGCCTATGAGCAAGCTGCCTGAACTTGAAGCGCTGATCCTGAATCTGGTTGGTTCGGGGATTACCAGTTCGATGTTGAGAGAATTGGTCGCCAGGCAGGCACCCCACGTGTCTCGCCAAGAGCTCGATGCTGCGCTTGTGGCGCTTCAGTTCTCCGGTGCATTGCATCAGTTGCACAGTGAGATGGGGTACCTCTGGGCGGTGGGGCCAACCGAGGATGAATTTTTTGAACACATCAATCCTGATGTGCTGGAGCAGATTCTCAACCCAGGAGAATTTGTTGAGCTGGATGTGGATCAGCTACTGGCTGAGCTGGATGCCATGATTGTCCGGGCGCGGAAGAAATGATTGGCTGACTCTGGGATTGCCGGGGCCGCTTTGCGGCCCTTTCGCGACACAAGGCCGCTCCTACAAAAAAGCGGCTGCCAAGGCCAGTTCAAGGCGTTTTTGTCATGCCTAACTCAGCGTCATCCAGCAGAGCCTTGGCCAAGGCGCAGAGGTAGTGCGAGGCCCAGAGCAGTTGGGGTTTGTCTTCCATCAGCCCGTCGATGCTCAGGTCTCGCGCATAGCCCATCAGTTCCGAGGCCTGTTCGCGGGCGGCCTGGCAAGGGATGCCGGCTTCGATGCGAAATAGCGGGTGGGTCTGGTTTTCACCTTGGAAGAAGGTGGTTTTGCCTACGGTGAACCGGGTTTCTTCGGTGGCCATTTTTTGATCTCCCTGAAGTCGTAGATGCCTGGCTTGGCCGGCCAGGCAGATCAAGATGCAGATCAGTGCAGCGTCTGCGGATCGGCGGGCTTCTGGATCTGGGCCAGCGCCGTTTCGAGCAATTTGCGCAAGCTGTCGAGCTCGTGCATTGACGTCATGATCAACAACGACACAGGTGACTTGGGCTGCATCAGCATTGCCTGCTGGGCGACGGCCTCGGCGCATAGCGCGTAGTCAGCGGCCATCATCAGCGTGTCTTCCAGGGAATGGAGGAGGTGGGGTGGATCGGGGACTATCTTCAACATGATTGCTTCCATTTCAGGGCTGTCACCATCTGCTGTCAAACAGAGGGTGGCAGCTGTACGCGGGTTGACAGACCGGCGGAAACAACAAGTTCCGGCGCACGCAAGCGTGCCCGCACGTACAGCCGCCATAACGACGAACCGTTTTGTTGTTTACCGTCGCGACCTGTCAAAGTCATGCCGCTGATGTGCAACGACCCAGCGAGACTAAGACCCTGAAAAACGTACCGCAACGGAAAACAGGGTCGGAGAGTATCTTTGGGAAACGGACTACAAGAAAGGAGTTAAATCTGATTTTTTCGCTGCATTTCGAAACAATCTGTAACGCCAGGGCAGTCGTGATTTGATTATTCCAGGCACAAAAAAAGACGCCCTAAGGCGTCTTCTTTTTTGGATTTGGTGGAGCCGGGGGGATTTGAACCCCCGTCCGCCAGTACTCCGCTGTCGGTACTACATGCTTAGCCGTGTCTACTGATTTAATCCGCAGCCGCCCGACGGGCAGGGTGCTTTGGATGAGTTGGGTAAGTTTTAGTCGCTTTGCCCCCAACGTGCTACACGACGATCCTGTTCTGTATGACAATCATTTCGGGTTTACAGGCATCCCCTGATGATTGCTGGAGCCGAAGCTACCAGGAGAGCGGGCTCAGCTGCTTACGCAGCGAGAGCGTAACCCTCGTAGTTTTCGTCATTGGCAACTATAGAAAGTTGCAACAGTGGATTTACGAGTTCTGTTACCAACTCGGCATGCACCTAGAGTTTCGCTACCGGCGTCGAATCCTGATCGGCCCCACACTAGCTCTTGGCTAACGCACCTTACGGCACGTGAGGCTGAGTATACGCCATTGCGCGGGCGGCGTCGACAACCGGTCCTGTCGCCCGCGCTGCGAGGGCTCAAGCACCGCTGCCGCCGGCTGCACCGCCGCCTTTCTCGGTCTTTTCCAGGCGCTCCAGCACCTTGCTGGTGATGGCGATGCAGTCCTTGGTGTTGCCTGCGGCCTGGGCGGACTTGGCCTTGTCGACTTGCTCGGTGAGGGCTTTGTCCAGGCCTTCGGAGGTGGCGCCGGCGGTGGCCATGCTGTCGTCGATCTTCTGCAGGTTGGTGGTGCACAGGTCATCGGCGGCGAATGCCGGCGAAGCGAGGAGGGTAGCGGCCGCGAAGAGGGCCGAAAGCGCGGTACCTTTCATGGGTGTCTCCTTTCATGGCCGCTGGGAGGTGGGCCTATAAAGGTGGACTGCCGGGTTTTGGCGAGGGTTCAATCGGGGTGATGGCTCGTCGACAGGGTGGTGTGTGGCGGGATGTTGCCAACGATGGGCAATTGTGGGAGCGGCCTTGTGTCGCGAAAGGGCTGCGAAGCGGCCCCAGGATTTCAGCTTCGCAGCTTGCACTGCTGGGGCCGCTTTGCGGCCCTTTCGCGACACAAGGCCGCTCCCACAGGGATAACCTCAAATTGCGCGTGGGCGGGTGACGCGGTCTACGAGGTAGACCAGGCCGTGGTAGTCGATACCGCTATGGCTGGACAGGCCGATCTCGCAGGTGCGGCTGGTGGAGATGCCTTCGCTGCAATACTGCACCGCATCCTTCAGGCTGCGCAGCGAGTGGGCGTTGAGCTCCGGCGTGGTGAAGCCCTTGTCGCCGGCAAAGCCGCAGCAGTGAATGCCTTCCGGAATCACCACCTGCTTGCTGCAGCGGCGTGCCAGGTCGATCAGCGCCTGGCTTTCGCCCAGGTGCTGGGTGCTGCAGGTCACGTGCACGGCTACCGGCTCTTCCTGGGGGGTGAATTCCAGTTTGTCGACCAGGTGGGTACGGATGAAACGCACTGGGTCGTAGAGGTCCAGCCGGGTTTCGCCAAGGTCCTGGACCAGGCGCAAGGTGCAGGGGCTGGTGTCGCAGTAGATCGGGTCGAGGCCGCCGCGGCTGGCGTGGAGCAGGGCGTTGATCAGCTCCTGGCGCTTGTGTTCGGCCTGCTCGGGGTAGCCTTTGGAGGCGAACGGCTGGCCGCAGCAGAGGCTGTCGGCGTTGTCCGGGAACACCACCTGGTAGCCGGCCTTTTCCAGCAGGGCGCGAGTCTTGTCGAGCAGCGAGCTTTGCTCGCGGTCGGCGTAGGCGGGGCCCATTACGCGTGACACACATGCGGCGAGGTAGACCACGCGGGGGCGGGCATCGTTGCTCGCCGGGCCGAAGTCCATGGTGCGTAATGGTTGTGGCATGGCCGGGGTCCACTGCGGCAGGCGGCCTTTGCTGGCCTTGCTCAGTGATGCGCTGAGGCGCCCGAGGCGGGGGGCGCCGAGCAGTTTGCGGGCGGTGTTGGCGGCTGTCAGGGTGAAGCGGGCGCCGCCAAGGGCGGTGTGGAAATGCTCGGCCAGCCAGTCGGCGGTCCTGGCGTGGTCGGCGGCCTGGCTGCGCAGTTTCTTCACCAGCTCGCCGGTGTTGATGCCGACCGGGCAGCGCTGGGCACACAGGCCGGTGGCGGCGCAGGTGTCGATGCCTTGGTACTGGTAGGTTTGCAGCAGCTCGCGGGTGTCGACGCCGGCGCGTTTTTTCGCCTGGATGTCGCGCCACATGACGATGCGCTGGCGTGGGCTGAGGGTCAGGCCTTTGGAAGGGCACACCGGTTCGCAGAAACCGCACTCGATGCACTTGTCGACGATCTCGTCGGCAGCGGGCAGCGGCTTGAGGTTTTTCAGGTGGATGTCCGGATCTTCGCTCAGCACCACGCCGGGGTTGAGAATGCCGTTGGGGTCGAGCAGGCGCTTGAGCTTCCACATCAGCTGGTAGGCGTCGTGGCCCCATTCCAGCTCCACGAATGGCGCCATGTTGCGGCCAGTACCGTGCTCGGCCTTGAGCGAACCGCCGAACTCGACGGCCACCAGTTGGGCCACGTCGTCCATGAAGGCCTGGTAGCGCGCGACTTCCTCGGCGCTGTTGAAGCCCTGGGTGAACACGAAGTGCAGGTTACCTTCCAGCGCGTGGCCGAAGATGATCGCCTCGTCGTAATGGTGCTTGTCGAACAGCTGGATCAGGCGGTTGACGCCCTCTGCCAGTTGCTCGACGGGGAAGGTGACGTCTTCGATGATCACCGTGGTGCCGGTCTGGCGCACGGCGCCGACGGCGGGGAAGGTGTCCTTGCGGATCTTCCACAGCTGGTTGTACACGGCCGGGTCCTCGCTGAACTCGACCTTCTGCTCCAGCGGGTAGTCGGCGATCGAGGCCATCACCAGCTGCAGTTGTTCGTGCAGCAGGCTCTGGCTGGCGGCGCGGGACTCGATCAGCAGCGCGCAGGCGTTGTCCGACAGGCCTTTTACCCACAGCGGCATGCCCGGCATGTTCTGCACCGAGCGCAGGCTGCGGCGGTCGAGCAGTTCAACGGCAGACACCGGCTGGCGCTTGAGCACGGTAACGGCGCGGCAGCAGCTTTCCACGCTGGGGAACACCAGCAGGGCGCTGGCCTTGTGTGGGTGGTCTGGCACGGTGTTGTAGGTGACGGCGCTGATGAAGCCCAAGGTGCCTTCAGAACCGACCAGCAGGTGCTGCAGGATATCCAGCGGCTGGTCGTAGTCCACCAGTGCATTGAGTGACAGGCCGGTGGTGTTCTTCAGCCGGTATTTGTGCCGGATACGGTCGGCCAGCTCGGTGTTGGCGCGGGTTTCGCGGCCGAGGCGGGCCAGCGAGTCGAGCAGTTCGGCGTGGCTGTTGGCAAAGGCCGCAACACTGGTTGGGTCTTCGCTGTCCAGGCGGGTGCCGTCGGCCAGCACCAGGCGCAGGCCGGCGAGGGTGTGGTAGGTGTTCTGCGCGGTACCGCAGCACATGCCACTGGCGTTGTTGGCGACGATGCCGCCGATCTTGCAGGCGTTGATCGAGGCCGGGTCGGGGCCGATCTTGCGCCCGTAAGGTGCCAGCCAGGCATTGGCCTGGGCGCCGATGACGCCGGGTTGCAGGCGGATCTGTTCACCCTGGCCGCGGATTTCACGGCCGTTCCAGTTATCGCCGAGCACGATCAGCACCGAGTCGCTGATGGCTTGGCCGGACAGGCTGGTGCCCGCGGCGCGGAAGGTTACCGGCACGCGTTCGCGCTGGGCCAGTTGAATCAGCCCGACCACTTCGTCCTCGGACTCGACGCGCACCACCAGCTTGGGGATCAACCGGTAGAAGCTGGCGTCGGTGCCGAAGGCCAGGGTGGAGGTCGGGTCGTCGAAACGGCGTTCGGCGGGGATCAGGCGTTCGACATCACGCAGGAACGCAGCGGGCAGGCTCATGCAATCTCCTCGCGGGGCCGCGGCGTCTGGCGCGCGGCGTGCCCCGGTCATTCAGGCGGTACTGTAGAGGGCGCTCAGGCGCCCAGTTCGCGGACCAGCGAATCGCGGGTGATCTCGCTGATCGACTTGGCGCCGGTCAGCACCATGGCCACGCGCATTTCCTTCTCGAACAGTTCGAGCAGGTTTTTCACTCCGGCCTGGCCATGCACGGCCAGGGCCCACAGGAAGGCGCGGCCGATCAGCACGGTGTCGGCGCCGAGGGCGATCATGCGCACCACGTCGAGGCCGCTGCGGATGCCGGAGTCGGCGAGGATCTTCAGGTCACCTTTGACGGCATCGGCAATCGCCGGCAGGGCGCGGGCGCTGGACAACACGCCGTCGAGCTGGCGGCCGCCGTGGTTGGACACGACGATGCCGTCGGCGCCGAACTTGACCGCATCACGGGCGTCATCGGCGTCGAGGATGCCCTTGATGATCATCGGGCCGTCCCAGAATTCGCGGATCCACTCCAGGTCCTTCCACGAGATCGACGGGTCGAAGTTGTTGCCCAGCCAGCCGATGTAGTCGGCCAGGCCCGTTGGGTTGCCACGGTATTTGGAGATGTTGCCCAGATCATGCGGGCGGCCCATCACGCCAACGTCCCACGCCCACTCGGGGTGAGTCATGGCCTGCAGCACGCGGCGCATCGGGCCGTTCGCACCGCTCATGCCGGAGTGGGCATCGCGGTAGCGGGCACCGGGTACCGGCATGTCGACGGTGAATACCAGGGTCTTCACGCCGGCGGCCTTGGCCCGCTCCAGGGCGTTGCGCATGAAGCCGCGGTCCTTGAGCACGTACAGCTGGAACCACATCGGCCGGTCGATGGCTGGGGCCACTTCTTCGATCGGGCACACCGACACCGTCGACATGGTGAACGGAATGCCGTGGGCCGCTGCCGCGCGCGCCGCCTGCACTTCGCCACGGCGGGCGTACATGCCGGTGAGGCCGACCGGGGCCAGGGCCACGGGCATGCTCAGGGTTTCGTCGAAGAGCTTGGTTTCGAGGCTGAGCGCGGACATGTTCTTCAGCACGCGCTGGCGCAGGGCGATGCTGGCCAGGTCCGAGACGTTGTGGCGCAGGGTGTGCTCGGCGTAGGCGCCGCCGTCGGCGTAGTGGAAGAGGAACGGGGGCAGCTTGCGTTGGGCCGCGGCGCGATAGTCGGTGGAGGCGGAAATGATCATGGATTCTCGCAGCGTGGGTTGAAGGAGATGCCGGGCGCGTCACGGCGCCCGGCCCCTTTCACTTTAGTGATGAACCAGCATGCCGGTCAGCCAATAGGCCTGGATCAAGGTGATCAGGCCGACGATGGTGGCGAAGAACAGGCTGTGCTTGACGGTGAAGCGGAACAGGTCGGATTCCTTGCCGACCAGGCCGGTGGCGGCGCAGGCCACGGCGATCGACTGTGGCGAGATCATCTTGCCAGTCACGCCGCCGCTGGTGTTGGCCGCGACCAGCAAGGTGTCGTTGACCCCGATCTGGTGCGCGGTGGTGGCCTGCAGCGAGCTGAACAGGGCGTTGGACGAGGTGTCGGAACCGGTCAGGAACACGCCCAGCCAGCCGAGGAACGGCGAGAAGAACGGGAATGCGGCGCCAGTGCCGGCCAGGACCAGAGCCATGGTCGAAGACATGCCCGAGTAGTTGGTGACGAAGGCGAAGGCCAGCACCATGCCGATCGACAGGATTGGCCAGCGCAGTTCCCAGAAGGTCTCTTTGAAAGTGGTCAGACCAGTTTTGAAATTGATCTTCAGTACGGCCATGGAAATCAGCGCCGAAAGGAAGATCGCGGTACCGGTGGCGGAGATCGGGTCAAGCTTGAACACCGCAGGCATGGCGGTTGGCGCGGTGACGATCGGCGCGGTCTTGATCACCAGCTGGTCGAGGTGCGGGATGGCGAAGTTGAACACGAAGTTGTACATCGCGCCGCCCGGGGCGAAGGCCGCCTTGAACGGTTTCAGGGTCCAGATGGTGACCAGTACGGTGAGGATCAGGAACGGCGACCAGGCCTTGAAGATCTCGCCGAAGCTGTATGGGGTTGGCTGGCTGCCGCTCGGCTGCACCACGGCGGCGCCGACGCTGCCTTTGGCTTCGCTGAACGAGCGCTTGGGCTGCCAGACTTTGAGGAACAGGGTCAGGCAGATCAGGCTGGCCAGGGCCGAGGTGATGTCGGGCAGTTCTGGGCCGATGAAGTTCGAGGTGAAGTACTGGGTCACGGCGAAGCTCAAGCCGGCGACCAGGGCTGCGGGCCAGGTTTCTTTCACACCGCGCAGGCCGTCCATCATGAACACCAGCCAGAACGGTACGAACAGCGACAGCAGCGGCAGCTGGCGGCCGGTCATGGCGCCGATGTGGAAGGCGTCGATGCCGGTGACCTGGCCGGCCACGATGATCGGGATGCCCAGGGCGCCGAAGGCCACCGGTGCGGTGTTGGCGATCAGGCACAGGCCGGCGGCGTACAGCGGGTTGAAGCCCAGGCCCACCAGCAGTGCGGCAGTGATGGCCACCGGGGCGCCGAAGCCGGCCGCGCCTTCGAGGAAGGCACCGAAGCAGAAGCCGATCAGCAGCACCTGCAGGCGCTGGTCGTCGGTGATCGACAGCACCGAGCTGCGGATGACTTCGAACTGGCCGCTCTTGACCGTGAGTTTGTAGAGGAACACCGCGGCAACGATGATCCAGGCAATCGGCCAGAGGCCGTAAAGGAAGCCATAACCTGCGGCAGCCAGGGCCATGTCGACAGGCATCTGGAAGGCGAAGATCGCTACCAGGATCGACA
The DNA here is from genome assembly GCF_002025705.1 of Pseudomonas putida. Taxonomy (NCBI): domain Bacteria; kingdom Pseudomonadati; phylum Pseudomonadota; class Gammaproteobacteria; order Pseudomonadales; family Pseudomonadaceae; genus Pseudomonas; species Pseudomonas putida. Next base: position 412,832 of record NZ_CP018846.1, read on the forward strand.
GGGCAAGGGTGATGCTGCCAGCCACGTGGCCTTTGAGGCGGAACACGGCCAGGGCCAGGAAGAAGAACACGATAGGGATGACCGCCGCCAGTGCGGACAGGCCGAGACTACCAAGCGGGGTATAGAGTTGTTGCCAGGTTTGCATATGGGGTGGCCCCTAATTGTTGTTGGTCAGGCACTGGCATTGGATAATTGGTAAGACCAATTTACAATGGCTGGTCGCTAGGTTAAAAGCGCTGTCGTGGGTGTGTCAATTTGTCCCGTGCAAAACTTTGGTCGTGGGTCGATGAACGGGCAGCTGCTTGCTTGCGAAAACCGTCGGCTGATGCGTGCTGGCGCGGCGCGGATCGGCGAGAATAGACGCCCCCTGAAATTGGCTGGGGGTTTGTGGAGAGCATGTGATGGTTTTTGATCAGGTCCGCCAACGGCGCCTGTCCGACGACATCGTCGATCGGTTGGAAGGGATGATTCTGGAAGGCACGCTGACCTCCGGGCAGCGGCTGCCGGCCGAGCGCGTCCTGGCCGAACAGTTCGGTGTGTCGCGCCCGTCACTGCGTGAGGCGATCCAGAAGCTGGTGGCCAAGGGGCTGCTGGTAAGCCGCCAGGGCGGCGGCAATTATGTGGCCGAATCGCTCGGCTCGACCTTCAGCGACCCGTTGCTGCAGTTGCTTGAGCACAGTGCAGAAGCGCAGCGCGACCTGCTGGAGTTCCGCCATACCCTGGAGGCGTCATGCGCCTACTACGCGGCCCAGCGTGCTACCGAACCGGATCGTGCGCGGCTGAAGGCAGCGTTCGATACCTTGCAGGACTGCTATGCGCGCGCTGACGAGGTGACGCGGGCAGAGGAGGGCGCGGCCGATGCGCGTTTCCACCTGGCGATTGCCGAGGCCAGCCATAACGCGGTGTTGCTGCATACGATTCGTGGCTTGTTCGACCTGCTCAAGCGCAACGTGGTGACCAACATTGGTGGCATGTATCAGCAGCGTACGGAAACACGCGACATGCTGATCAGTCAGCACCGCGAGTTGTACCAGGCGATTGTCGAGGGCAGGGCGGAGGAGGCGCGGGAGGTGTCCAGCCGGCACATTCTGTATGTGCAGGAGGTGCTGGAAGAGGCGCAGGACGAGGCGCAACGGGTGGCGCGGGCGGAGCGGCGCAGCGGGCGTTGAGCGCACGTGCTTCAGGCTGAGCGCAGCTTTTGTAGGAGCGGCCTTGTGTCGCGAATGGGCTGCGAAGCGGCCCCAGGATTTCAGCTTCGCAGCTGAATTACCCGGGGCCGCTCTGCGGCCCTTTCGCGACACAAGGCCGCTCCTACAGCGGCCGGGGCCAGGATTACTCTTCCTTGCCCTTGTTCCGCACCGCACGCTGCAGCTCGCGGTTGGAGTCGCGTTCGCGCATGGTGTCGCGCTTGTCGAACTCCTTCTTGCCCTTGCCAAGCGCGATCTCGCACTTGATCAGGTGCTTGCTCCAGTACAGCGCCAGGGCCACGCAGGTGTAGCCCTTTTGCGCCACGGCAGCTTCCACGCGCTCGAGCTCGCGCTTGTTCAGCAGCAGCTTGCGGGTGCGCATGGGGTCGGCAATGACGTGGGTGCTGGCGGTGTTCAGCGGGGTGATGTGGCTGCCGAACAGCCAGGCTTCGCCATCCTTGAGCAGCACGTAGCTGTCGGTCAGGTGCGCTTTGCCGGCCCGCAGGCTCTTTACTTCCCAACCGGACAGGACCAGCCCGGCCTCGAACTTGTGTTCGATGAAGTAATCGTGTCGCGCTTTCTTGTTCTGCGCGATGGTCCCGGTCGGATGTTTCTTTTGTTTAGCCATAGGGGCGGCATTATAGGCAAGTCATCGCGCGGTCGGCTATGGGATTTCGGTGTGCTTGAGCCACTGCAATGAATACCGGACAATACAAGGCCTGTTCTATGCACAGAACCTGTTTTCGGCACGCTGCGAAGCGCCGCCACCCAGCCTTGGAAGTGATGCCTGGATGACTACCCATATTCAACGCTCCGCCCTGCTGCCGTACCCTGCCCAGGCACTCTACGATCTGGTCAACGACGTGGCCAGCTACCCTGAATTCCTGCCTTGGTGCTCGGCGTCGACGGTGATCGAGGCCAGTGACACGCACATGCGTGCGAAGCTGGAAGTGGCCAAGGGCGGCATGAGCCAGCAGTTCGTCACAAGCAATGTGCTGGTGCCGGGGCAGTCCATCGAGATGAACCTGGAAGAGGGGCCGTTTACCCAGCTGCATGGCCTGTGGGTGTTCAAGCCGCTCGGTGAAAAAGCCTGCAAGATCAGCCTCGACCTGACTTTCGACTATGCCGGTGCGCTGGTGCGCGCCACGCTGGGGCCGCTGTTCAACCAGGCGGCCAATACCCTGGTGGATGCCTTCTGCCAGCGTGCCAAGCAGCTCAATGGTTAACGTCGAGGTGGCCTACGCCACGGCGGAGCGCCAGTGGCTGTTGGCCTGTGAAGTGCCGGATGGGGTTAGCGTGCGCGAAGCGCTGCGCCTGTCCGGGATTGCCGGGCAAGTCGGCGGGCTGGATATCGAGCAATGCCCTGTAGGCATTTTCGGCAAAGTGATTGCGGATGCGCACGAGCGCCTGGTCGAGGAAGGGGACCGCCTGGAAATCTACCGGCCTCTGCTGCTCGACCCGGTCGAGGCGCGCAGGCAGCGGGCGGCACAGGCCAAGGCCAAGCGCTAGCTGATCTGGCTGGCAATAAAAAGCCCGGACCATGGTCCGGGCTTTTTCATCTGGCCGGCAATTACTGCGGCGAGGTTTCCAGTGGCGCTGGCGTCGGGACCGGGGTGGTCTCGATGGTATCGATCTCGCGCTGGATGGACTCTTCCGTCGAGCCTGGTTTGGCTGGTTTTTCAACCGGCTGCGGCTTGGCCTGCTCTGGCTGGGCTTCCGGGCTGACCGTGGTGGTGTTGCTGCCACCGAGGATTTCCTGGTCGCGGCTCACGCCTGGCATGAAGTCACCCGACAGGCTGACCAGTTGGTCGCTGTCGTTGAAGAAGATGCTCATGCGTTCCTGCTGGCGTTTGCCGCCACCCGGTTGCAGGCTGTACAGGTAATCCCAACGGTTGGTGTTGAACGTATCCTGCAGCAGCGGGTTGCCCATGATAAACCTTACTTGCCGACGGGTCATTCCGGGGCGTAATTGGTCTATCATGTCTTGCGTGACGACATTGCCCTGCTGGATGTCGATTTTGTAAACCCCGGGAAACGAGCAACCGGCGAGTGCGAGCAGTCCCGCGAGGGCGAGGCTGTTTAGCAAGAGCTTGGTGTTTTGCATCGGTGGGCGACTTCCACTATCTTGGCTGGACAACGTAAACCCCGATCATACCCGTATTAGTAGAAGCTGCGAAGCAGCATCGGCGAGAAAGCTGACCATGGTTGAAAATAGCGAATTGCGCAAAGCCGGCCTCAAGGTGACCCTGCCTCGAGTCAAGATCCTTCAAATGCTCGACTCCACCGAGCAACGTCACATGAGTGCTGAGGATGTCTACAAGGCGCTGATGGAGGCTGGCGAGGACGTCGGTCTGGCAACCGTCTATCGCGTACTGACCCAGTTCGAAGCAGCTGGTCTGGTGGTACGCCACAACTTCGACGGTGGCCACGCGGTGTTCGAGCTGGCTGACGGCGGTCACCACGACCATATGGTCAACGTGGAGACCAGTGAAGTGATCGAGTTCATGGACGCTGAAATCGAGCGTCGCCAGAAAGAGATCGTGGCCGAGCATGGCTACGAGCTCGTGGACCATAACCTGGTCCTTTATGTGCGTAAGAAAAAGTAACGATTTAGCGCGTTACGAATGACAAAGGCGACCTTCGGGTCGCCTTTGTGCTTTCTGGATCGAAGTTATCAGGGAAGTGACCCCTGTAGGAGCGGCCTTGCCGGGGCGCCGGACCGGTCGGAAAGGGCTGCGAAGCGGCCTCAGGATTTCAGCGAGAATGCATAAATTGCTGGGGCTGCCTTGCAGCCCTTTCGCGACGCAAGGCCGCTCCCACAAAGGCCGCTCCTACAAAGGTCGCGTCAGCTTCAGATCTTGCCAGAGACGACCATCTTGCGCGCATGCGCCAGGGATTCCTTGGTCAGGTCGATGCCGCCAAGCATCCGCGCCACTTCCTCGACTCGCTCGCGCTTACCCAGGCTGGCCACTGCGGTATGGGTGGTGTCGCTGTTGCGTACCTTGTGCACGAACAGGTGATGGTGCCCTTGCGCAGCCACCTGCGGAAGGTGCGTCACGGTCAGTACCTGGCCGCGCTCGCCCAGGCGGCGTAGCAGTTGGCCGACGATTTCGGCTGTCGGGCCGCCGATGCCGACGTCGACTTCGTCGAATACCAGGGTCGGAATGCGCGAGGTTTGCGCCGTGATCACCTGAATTGCCAGGCTGATACGCGACAGCTCACCGCCGGACGCCACCTTGGCCAGGCCCTTGAGCGGCTGGCCGGGGTTGGCGCTGACCAGCAGTTCGATCTGCTCCAGGCCGTGCGGTGACAGGTCGTTGCCTTCGTTGGGCGTGAGTTCGATGCAGAATCGGCCACCTGGCATGCCCAGACGCTGGATTTCCTGTTCAACCGCGACGGCCAGTTGCTTGGCTGCCTGCTGGCGCAGGGCGCTCAGCTCCAGTGCCTTCTCTTTATAGTGCTGGGCGAAGGCGCCGAGCTCCTCGCCCAGGCGCTCGATCGACTCGTCGCTGGCATTCAGGCCTTCCAGTTCGTCCATTAGCTGTTGCTGCAGGTGCGGCAGCTCGGTGGGGTGCACGCGGTGTTTGCGCGCCAGCGTATAGATGGTGTCGAGGCGCTCTTCCAGGGCTTGCAGGCGCATGGGGTCGGCATCGAAGTTGTCGAGGAAGCGGTTGAGTTCGCCCATCGCCTCTTCTACCTGAATTTGTGCGCTGGCGATCATGTTCGCGGCCTCGCCCAGCGCGCGCGGGGCGTTCGCTGCGGCGCCGAGGCGGTTGAGGCTGGAGGTGAGGGCGCTGAGCACGTTGCCTGAATCGCTTTCGCTGCACTGGTCGATGACCTGACGGCAAATGCCAAACAGGGCTTCGGCGTTGGTCAGGTTCTTGTGCTCCTGCTCCAGGTGCTCCAGTTCGTTTTCGCCCAGGCCGAGGTTGTCGAGTTCTTCAAGCTGATAGCTGAGCAGCTGATGGCGGGCGCGTTGCTCGTCGCCGGAATTGCTCAGCCGCTCGAGCTCCAGGCGGGTCTGGTTCCAGCGCTTGGCGGCAAGCTGCACCTGGCGGGCCAGGTCAATGGCGCCGGCGTATTCGTCCACCAGGCGGCGGTGGGTGTCGGTTTTCAGCAGCGACTGGTGCTCATGCTGGCTGTGGATGTCGATCAGCAGCTCGCCAAGTGCCTTGAGGTCGCCAAGCGGGCAAGGGGTGCCGTTGATGTAGCCGCGGCTGCGGCCTTCGGCAGTGATGACCCGGCGCAGGATGCACAACCCGTCGTTGTCCAGGTCGCGCTCGGCGAGCCAGGCATGGGCTTCGGGGATGTCCACCAGGTCGAACGTGGCAAGGATGTCTGCCTTGTCGGTGCCGGGGCGCACCACGCCGCTGTCGGCACGGTCGCCCAGGGCCAGGCCGAGGGCGTCGAGCATGATCGACTTGCCCGCACCGGTCTCGCCGGTGATGACCGACATGCCGCGGGCGATTTCGAGGTCGAGGTGCTCGACGATGGCGTAGTTGTGAATGGACAGGTGCACCAGCATGGGGGCGGCTCCCGAAGTTCAGGTCTGGTTATTTATACAGTACTTTTTTCGAGCCTGCCAATGCCCTCTGGCGGATTCTGTTGTGGCCCGGAAAACCCACTTGCCCCTTGAACCTGTTTTTTCCGGCCCCATATAGCCGGCAGACACGGCGAGCTTTGCTCGTACAACAGAAATTGCGGAGGAGAGAACCCATGGCTGACGAACAGCTGAACGAGAAAGACCTTAATGCCGAAGAGGCCGCTGCAGTGGATAACGGCGCCCGCGTTCAGGAGCTCGAGGAGCAGCTGGCCGCCGCCAAGGATCAATCCCTGCGTGTCGCAGCAGAAGCGCAGAACAGCATTCGTCGCGCTGAGCAGGAGGTCGACAAGGCCCGCAAGTTCGCCCTCGAGAAGTTCGCTGGCGACCTGCTGCCGGTGATCGACAGCCTGGAGCTGGCCCTGGCGCACTCCAGTGCCGACGACGAACAGGTCAAGACCATTCGCGATGGTGTCGAGCTGACCCTGAAAATGTTCCAGGACACCCTCAAGCGCTACAACCTCGAAGCCATCGACCCGCACGGCCAGCCATTCAACGCCGAGCACCACCAGGCGATGGCTATGCAGGAAAGCGCCGACGTAGAGCCGAACAGCGTGCTCAACGTGTTCCAGAAGGGTTACCTGCTCAACGGTCGCCTGCTGCGCCCCGCCATGGTGGTGGTGAGCAAGGCACCGGCTGCCCCGCAACCTTCTATCGATGAGAAGGCTTGAAATCTGTCGGGGCATCCCCATCTAGGTGTCAAGCGTTCAAGTATTACCGCAGTTGGCCAGAAGTAGCCGCTGCCACCAAATTCAAGTTTCGGGAGAGCTAACATGGGCAAAATCATCGGTATCGACCTGGGGACCACCAACTCGTGCGTCTCCATTCTGGAAAACGGTAACGTCAAGGTCATCGAAAACGCCGAAGGCGCGCGTACTACCCCTTCGATCGTGGCCTACGCCAACGACGGCGAAATCCTGGTTGGTCAGTCGGCCAAGCGCCAGGCTGTCACCAACCCGCACAACACCCTGTTCGCAGTGAAGCGCCTGATTGGCCGCCGCTTCGAAGAAGACGTCGTGCAGAAAGACATCAAGCTGGTGCCATACAAGATCGTCAAAGGCGGTAACGGCGACGCTTGGGTACAGGCCAGCGGCAAAGACATGGCGCCACCACAGATCAGCGCCGAAGTACTGAAGAAAATGAAGAAGACCGCCGAAGACTACCTCGGCGAGCCTGTCACCGAAGCGGTCATTACTGTTCCGGCCTACTTCAACGACAGCCAGCGCCAGGCCACCAAAGATGCCGGCCGCATCGCCGGTCTGGACGTCAAGCGCATCATCAACGAGCCGACTGCCGCTGCACTGGCTTACGGCATGGACAAGGCCAAGGGCGACCACACCGTCATCGTTTATGACCTGGGTGGTGGTACCTTCGACGTTTCGGTCATCGAAATCGCCGAAGTCGACGGTGAGCACCAGTTCGAAGTACTGGCCACCAACGGCGACACCTTCCTGGGTGGCGAAGACTTCGACATGCGCCTGATCGACTACCTCGTGGACGAGTTCAAGAAAGAGTCCGGCATGGACCTGAAGAACGACCCACTGGCGCTGCAGCGTCTGAAAGAAGCTGCTGAAAAAGCCAAGATCGAGCTGTCCTCCGCTCAGTCGACCGACGTCAACCTGCCGTACATCACTGCAGACGCGACCGGTCCTAAGCACCTGAACGTGAAGATCTCCCGCGCCAAGCTGGAGTCGCTGGTCGAAGACCTGGTCAACCGTACCATCGAGCCTTGCCGCATCGCTCTGAAAGACGCCGGCATCGACGCCAGCAAGATCGACGACGTGATCCTGGTCGGTGGCCAGACCCGTATGCCGATGGTGCAGAAGGCTGTTGCCGACTTCTTCGGCAAAGAAGCGCGCAAGGACGTCAACCCGGACGAAGCCGTGGCCATGGGTGCTGCCATCCAGGGCGCCGTGCTGGCCGGTGACGTCAAAGACGTACTGCTGCTGGACGTCAGCCCGCTGACCCTGGGTATCGAAACCATGGGCGGCGTGATGACCGCGCTGATCGAGAAGAACACCACCATCCCGACCAAGAAGTCGCAGGTGTTCTCGACTGCCGATGACAACCAGGGCGCCGTGACCATCCACGTGCTGCAGGGTGAGCGTAAGCAGGCTGCGCAGAACAAGTCGCTGGGCAAGTTCGACCTGGCTGACATTCCGCCAGCGCCACGTGGCGTACCGCAGATCGAAGTGACCTTCGACATCGACGCCAACGGCATCCTGCACGTCGGCGCCAAAGACAAGGCCACCGGCAAGGCTCAGTCGATCGTGATCAAGGCCAACTCCGGCCTGTCCGACGAAGAAATCGAGCGTATGGTGCGTGACGCCGAGGCGAACGCCGAGGAAGACCGCAAGTTCGAAGAGCTGGCCGCTGCCCGCAACCAGGGTGACGCGCTGGTGCACTCGACTCGCAAAATGGTTGCTGACGCTGGTGACAAGGTTACTGCTGAAGAGAAAACCGCGATCGAAGCTGCCGTGGTTGCCCTGGAAGCCGCTGTCAAAGGCGACGACAAGGCTGCCATCGACGCCAAGGTCGAAGAGCTGTCCAAGGTCTCGGCACCAGTTGCTCAGAAGATGTACGCCGAGCAGCAGGCTGAACAGCCTCAGGGCGGCGCGCAGCAAGCCGAGCCGGAAGCCAAGCACGATGACGTGGTTGACGCCGAGTTCGAAGAAGTGAAAGGCGACGACAAGAAGTAATCGTTGCATGCTGTCGACCCGTTCACCGGCTTGTGCCGGTGAACTGGTAGGATGTCGCCGCGCGGGGGCTTGCTCCCGCGTTGGCGTATCTGGAATTCGAGATTTTTTACAGCATTTGTCCGCGCCATTCGTGGTTTGCAGGCAGGTGCTGACGGCGCGGCGCAGATGCCGGACGCCCCACAAGGTGCAAATGACCTATGTCCAAGCGTGATTATTATGAGGTCCTGGGTGTCGAGCGCGGCGCCAGCGAAGCTGACCTCAAGAAGGCCTACCGCCGCCTGGCGATGAAATACCACCCGGACCGCAACCCGGGCGACAAAGAGTCGGAAGACAAGTTCAAAGAGGCCAACGAGGCCTACGAAGTGCTGTCCGATGCGAGCAAGCGTGCGGCGTTCGACCAGTACGGCCATGCCGGCGTCGACCCGAGCATGGGTGGCGGTGGTGCTGGCTTCGGTGGCGCCAACTTCTCCGACATCTTCGGTGACGTGTTCAGCGACTTCTTCGGTGGCGGTCGCGGCGGTGGTCGTGGCGGTGCCCAGCGTGGCAGCGACCTGCGCTACACCCTGGAGCTGAACCTGGAAGAAGCGGTGCGTGGCACCACGGTCAGCATCCGCGTGCCGACGTTGGTCAACTGCAAGCCGTGCGATGGCTCCGGTGCCAAGAAGGGCTCGACCCCGTCGACCTGCCCGACCTGTGGCGGTATTGGCCAGGTGCGCATGCAGCAAGGCTTCTTCTCGGTGCAGCAGACCTGCCCACGCTGCCACGGCCAGGGCAAGATCATCACCGACCCGTGCACTTCGTGCCATGGCGAAGGCCGTGTCGAGGAATACAAGACCCTGTCGGTCAAGGTGCCAGCTGGTGTCGATACCGGCGACCGCATCCGCCTGTCTGGCGAGGGTGAAGCGGGTACCCATGGTGGTCCGACCGGCGACCTGTACGTTGTGATCAGCGTGCGCGAGCACGAGATCTTCCAGCGCGACGGCAAGCACCTGTATTGCGAAGTGCCGATCAGCTACACCGATGCTGCCCTAGGTGGCGAGCTGGAAGTGCCGACCCTCGATGGTCGCGTGAAGCTGAAGATTCCCGAAGGCACCCAGACCGGCAAGCAGTTCCGCTTGCGTGGCAAGGGTGTGGCGCCGGTGCGTGGCGGTGGTGCAGGTGACCTGCTGTGCCGCGTGGCGGTGGAAACCCCGGTCAACCTCAGCCGCCGCCAGCGTGAGCTGCTCGAAGAGCTGCGCAGTTCGCTGGAAGGCGACAGCTCCCATTCGCCCAAGGCCAGTGGCTGGTTCGATGGCGTGAAGCGCTTCTTCGGCGATCTCTGACAAGGATATGGCTATGCGACGTATTGCAGTGATGGGCGCGGCAGGGCGGATGGGCAAGACCCTTATCGAAGCCGTGCAGCAAACCCCGGGTGCAGGGCTGACGGCGGCAATCGACCGCCCAGATAGTTCGCTCGTCGGCGCTGATGCCGGTGAGCTGGCGGCCCTTGGTCGGATTGGCGTTTTGCTGTCCGATGACCTGGCCAAGGTCGCCGACGAATTCGACGTGCTGATCGATTTTACTCATCCGTCGGTGACCCTGAAGAACCTGGCCTTCTGCCGTAAGCACGGCAAGGCCATGATCATCGGCACCACCGGTTTTACCGTTGAGGAAAAGCAGCTGCTGGCCGAGGCGGGCAAAGATATCCCGATCGTGTTCGCGGCCAACTTCAGCGTGGGTGTCAACCTTAGCCTCAAGCTGCTCGATATGGCGGCGCGGGTGCTGGGCGATGATGTCGACATCGAGATTATCGAAGCGCATCACCGGCACAAGGTCGATGCCCCCTCTGGTACCGCGCTGCGCATGGGTGAAGTGGTTGCCAATGCGCTGGGGCGTAATCTGCAGGAAGTGGCTGTGTATGGTCGTGAAGGCCAGACCGGTGCGCGTGATCGCAAGACCATCGGTTTCGCCACTGTGCGTGCCGGCGATGTGGTGGGTGATCACACCGTACTGTTTGCAGCCGAAGGCGAGCGCCTTGAAATCACCCACAAAGCCTCCAGCCGCATGACCTTCGCCAAGGGTGCGGTGCGTGCAGCGCTGTGGCTGGATGGGCGCGAGCCGGGCCTGTACGACATGCAGGACGTGCTCGAGCTGCGCTGATCAGCTCGAGCGGTGTTGGCTTCTTCGCGGGCAAGCCCGCTCCCACAGCATTCATGCATGGCTTAAGTGCTGTGCGGCCCCTGTGGGAGTGGGCTGGCCCGCGAAGAGGGCGGCACAAGAATGACGCTCTGTCGCAATCATGTGTTTTAGAGGCACATATGCGGTAGACCGAAAACGCACTTTTCTGTAAGCTACAGCTTTAGTGTGTCCACTAAAAGCGCGCAGCGAATTGAATTCAGCACATAAAAGCGGGGTGACGTGTCCATACGTCACTCCGCTTTTTTGCAACCTGCGATCGCCCTTTCATGCTTGATTTACGGGAGGTCTTCTTGACAAAGCCAGCCATACTCGCCCTTGCCGACGGCAGTATTTTCCGCGGTGAAGCCATCGGTGCCGACGGTCAGACCGTTGGTGAGGTGGTATTCAACACCGCTATGACCGGCTACCAGGAAATCCTTACAGACCCTTCCTACGCGCAGCAGATCGTTACCCTGACCTACCCGCACATCGGCAACACCGGTACTACACCGGAAGACGCCGAGTCGAACCGTGTCTGGTCCGCTGGCCTGGTCATTCGTGACCTGCCGCTGCTGGCCAGCAACTGGCGTAACACCCAGTCGCTGCCTGAGTACCTCAAGGCCAACAACGTCGTCGCCATCGCCGGCATCGACACCCGCCGCCTGACCCGTATCCTGCGCGAAAAAGGCGCTCAGAACGGCTGCATCCTGGCTGGTGACAACATCAGCGAAGAAGCCGCCATCGCTGCTGCTCGCGGCTTCCCAGGCCTGAAGGGCATGGACCTGGCCAAGGTCGTCTCCACCAAGGAACGCTACGAGTGGCGCTCCAGCGTGTGGGAACTGAAAACCGACAGCCACCCGACCATCGACGCTGCCGACCTGCCGTACCACGTGGTTGCCTTCGACTATGGCGTCAAGCTGAACATCCTGCGCATGCTGGTCGCTCGCGGCTGCCGCGTGACCGTGGTGCCTGCCCAGACACCGGCCAGCGAAGTGCTGGCGCTGAATCCGGATGGCGTGTTCCTGTCCAACGGCCCTGGTGATCCGGAGCCATGCGACTACGCGATCCAGGCGATCAAGGAAATCCTCGAGACCGAGATCCCGGTGTTCGGCATCTGCCTCGGCCACCAGCTGCTGGCCCTGGCCTCCGGCGCCAAGACCGTGAAGATGGGCCACGGGCACCACGGTGCCAACCACCCGGTCCAGGACCTGGATACCGGCGTGGTCATGATCACCAGCCAGAACCACGGTTTCGCCGTTGACGAAGCCACCCTGCCGGGCAACGTCCGCGCCATCCATAAGTCGCTGTTCGACGGCACCCTGCAGGGTATCGAGCGCACCGACAAGAGCGCGTTCAGCTTCCAGGGTCACCCTGAGGCGAGCCCAGGCCCGACCGACGTCGCGCCACTGTTCGATCGTTTCACCGATGCCATGGCCAAGCGCCGCTGAGCATCCTGCATCAAGGCCCCGGGCCGGCTCGCGCCGCGCCCGGAAGCGCCTGACCCAGATTGTTCAAGACGGCTTGCCGACTGACCCGCGGATTTGAGTGACAACCATGCCAAAACGTACAGACATCAAAAGCATCCTGATTCTCGGCGCTGGCCCGATCGTGATCGGCCAGGCCTGCGAATTCGACTATTCCGGCGCCCAGGCCTGTAAAGCCCTGCGCGAAGAAGGTTTCCGCGTCATCCTGGTGAACTCCAACCCGGCCACCATCATGACCGACCCGGCCATGGCCGACGCCACCTACATCGAGCCGATCAAATGGCAGTCGGTGGCCAAGATCATCGAAAAAGAGCGCCCGGACGCGGTGCTGCCGACCATGGGTGGCCAGACTGCACTGAACTGCGCCCTGGACCTGGAGCGCCACGGCGTTCTGGAAAAGTTCGGCGTCGAGATGATCGGTGCCAACGCCGACACCATCGACAAGGCCGAAGACCGTTCGCGCTTCGACAAGGCCATGAAGGACATCGGCCTGGAATGCCCGCGTTCCGGCATCGCCCACAGCATGGAAGAGGCCAACGCGGTCCTCGAGAAGCTCGGCTTCCCGTGCATCATCCGCCCGTCGTTCACCATGGGCGGCACTGGCGGCGGTATCGCCTACAACCGTGAAGAATTCGAAGAGATCTGCACCCGCGGTCTGGACCTGTCGCCGACCAAAGAGCTGCTGATCGACGAATCGCTGATCGGCTGGAAGGAATACGAGATGGAGGTGGTCCGTGACAAGAAGGACAACTGCATCATCGTCTGCTCCATCGAGAACTTCGACCCGATGGGCGTGCACACCGGTGACTCGATCACCGTAGCGCCGGCACAGACCCTGACCGACAAGGAATACCAGATCATGCGCAACGCCTCGCTGGCGGTGCTGCGTGAAATCGGTGTCGAAACCGGCGGTTCCAACGTGCAGTTCGGTATCTGCCCGGATACCGGTCGCATGGTCGTGATCGAGATGAACCCGCGCGTTTCGCGTTCGTCCGCCCTGGCTTCCAAGGCCACCGGCTTCCCGATCGCCAAGATCGCCGCCAAGCTGGCCATTGGCTACACCCTCGACGAACTGCAGAACGACATCACCGGTGGTCGCACCCCGGCGTCCTTCGAGCCGTCGATCGACTACGTCGTCACCAAGCTGCCACGCTTTGCCTTCGAGAAATTCCCGAAAGCCGACGCCCGCCTGACCACCCAGATGAAATCCGTGGGTGAAGTCATGGCCATCGGCCGTACCTTCCAGGAATCCCTGCAGAAAGCCCTGCGCGGCCTGGAAGTCGGTGCCTGCGGCCTCGATCCGAAAGTCGACCTGGCCAGCCCGGAAGCCGCTGGTATCCTCAAGCGCGAACTGACCGTGCCGGGTGCCGAGCGTATCTGGTACGTCGCCGACGCCATGCGTTCGGGCATGACCTGCGAAGAAATCTTCGCCCTGACCGGCATCGACATGTGGTTCCTGGTTCAGATGGAAGATCTGATCAAGGAAGAAGAAAAGGTCAAGACTCTGGCCCTGTCGTCGATCGACAAGGACTACATGCTGCGCCTCAAGCGCAAGGGCTTCTCGGACCAGCGCCTGGCCAAGCTGCTCGGCATCACCGACAAGAACCTGCGCCGTCACCGCCACAAGCTGGAAGTGTTCCCGGTTTACAAGCGCGTCGACACCTGCGCCGCCGAGTTCGCCACCGACACCGCCTACCTGTACTCGACCTATGAGGAAGAGTGCGAGGCCAACCCGTCGACCCGCGACAAGATCATGATCCTGGGTGGCGGCCCGAACCGTATCGGCCAAGGTATCGAGTTCGACTACTGCTGCGTACACGCCGCACTGGCGCTGCGTGAAGACGGTTACGAGACCATCATGGTCAACTGCAACCCGGAAACCGTCTCCACCGACTACGACACTTCCGACCGCCTGTACTTCGAGCCGCTGACCTTGGAAGACGTGCTGGAAGTCTGCCGCGTCGAGAAGCCGAAGGGCGTCATCGTTCACTACGGCGGCCAGACTCCGCTGAAACTGGCTCGTGCCCTGGAAGAAGCCGGCGTACCGATCATCGGTACCAGCCCGGACGCCATCGACCGCGCCGAAGACCGTGAACGCTTCCAGCAGATGGTTCAACGCCTGAACCTGCTGCAGCCGCCAAACGCCACCGTGCGCAGCGAAGATGAAGCCATCCGTGCTGCTGGCAGCATCGGTTACCCGCTGGTCGTACGCCCATCTTACGTACTGGGTGGCCGTGCCATGGAGATCGTCTACGAACTGGACGAGCTCAAACGTTATCTGCGTGAAGCTGTACAGGTTTCCAACGACAGCCCGGTACTGCTCGACCACTTCCTCAACTGCGCCATCGAGATGGACGTGGACGCGGTCTGCGACGGCACCGACGTAGTGATCGGCGCGATCATGCAGCACATCGAGCAGGCCGGCGTTCACTCCGGTGACTCGGCGTGCTCGCTGCCGCCTTACTCGCTGAGCAAGGAAGTGCAGGACGAAGTCCGCGTACAGGTCAAGAAAATGGCCCTGGAACTGGGCGTTGTCGGCCTGATGAACGTGCAGCTGGCCCTGCAGGGCGACAAGATCTACGTGATCGAGGTCAACCCGCGTGCCTCGCGTACCGTGCCGTTCGTTTCCAAGTGCATCGGCACCTCCCTGGCAATGATCGCTGCCCGCGTCATGGCTGGCAAAACCCTGAAAGAGCTGGGCTTCACTCAGGAAATCATCCCGAACTTCTACAGCGTCAAGGAAGCCGTCTTCCCGTTCGCCAAGTTCCCAGGGGTTGACCCGATCCTCGGCCCTGAGATGAAATCGACCGGTGAAGTCATGGGTGTCGGTGACAGCTTCGGTGAAGCCTTCGCCAAGGCCCAGATGGGTGCCAGCGAAGTGCTGCCGACCGGCGGTACCGCGTTCATCAGCGTGCGTGACGACGACAAGCCGCAAGTGGCTGGCGTGGCACGCGACCTGATCGCCCTGGGCTTCGAAGTGGTTGCAACGGCGGGTACTGCCAAGGTCATCGAAGCGGCTGGCCTGAAAGTGCGCCGTGTGAACAAGGTGACCGAAGGTCGTCCGCACGTGGTCGACATGATCAAGAACGACGAAGTGTCGCTGATCATCAACACCACCGAAGGCCGCCAGTCGATCGCCGATTCCTACTCGATTCGTCGCAATGCGCTGCAGCACAAGATCTACTGCACCACTACCATTGCGGCTGGTGAAGCCATCTGCGAGGCGCTGAAATTCGGTCCCGAGAAGACTGTTCGTCGCCTGCAGGATCTGCATGCAGGACTCAAAGCATGAGCATGACCAAGTACCCGATGACCGTCCAGGGCGCTCGCGCCCTGGAAGAGGAGCTGACCTTCCTGAGCAAGACCGAGCGCCCGCGTCTGAGCCAAGCCATTGGTGAAGCGCGTGAGCTGGGCGACCTCAAGGAAAACGCCGAATACCATGCCGCCCGTGAGGAGCAGGGCATGGTCGAGGCGCGTATCCGCGATATCGAAGGCCGTCTGCAGAACTCGGTGGTGATCGACGTCACCACCATCGCCCACACCGGCAAGGTGATTTTCGGCACCACAGTGGTGCTGGCCAACACCGAGACCGATGATGAGGTGACCTACCAGATCGTTGGCGAAGATGAAGCTGACGTGAAACAAGGCAAGCTTTCGAGCAGCGCACCAATCGCCCGTGCCATCATTGGCAAGGAAGAAGGTGACACCGTGGTGGTCAAGACGCCAAGCGGTACGGTCGAGTACGAGATTGTCGAAGTCAAACACATCTGATCGGCGCCTGCGGGCGCCATCCCTCGAGGGGATCCTCTGGCAACTGGCTCAGGTTTTCTGGGTCGGTGGCCTGTGGGTGTTCCATGTAGGGCTGGTGCCGGCGCTGAAAGTCAGTGGCCTGGCACCCTTGCTGGTGCAGGATGTCGCCGGGCAGATCGACCGCTGGTTGATCGGTGTGGCATTGCTTGGCTTGTTGACCCAGCTGGCGGTGCTGGCGAGGGTGGACGGCCTGGCGGCCTGGTGGCGGCAGTTTCGCGGGCAGATGCTGTTGTTGGGCTTTGCGGCCTGCGTGGGGTATTACACCTTGCGCTACGGCATCTCGGTCGGCGAGCGCTGGCAGATGTTCTGTTTCCTGGTGCTGGGCTTCTCCGGCATCGTGCTGGTGGCCCAGCCGGTCCCGGTCAGGGCGCGCCAGGCGCGCCACTGATCGGAGCCACCGTTACTTGTAGCGGTGGATGTTGGACAGCTGCTTATTCGGCTGTGGGTTCTTGCGGTAGATCAGGGCTTTCTTGCCGATGGTCTGCACCAGTTCCGCACGGCCTGCCTTGCACAGCTCGGCAATGACAGCAGCGCGCTCTTCGCGATCTTCCGAGCGAATTTCGACCTTGATCAGTTCGTGGTCGACCAGCGCACGCTCCAGTTCGGCGATCACGCCTTCGTTCAAACCGTTGCCAGCAACGATCAGGACCGGCTTCAGGTCATGACCAATGGACTTGTATTGCTTCTTCTGCTCGTTATTGAGCGGCATAATCTGACCCTTTCCGTCTGATTCTGTAAAATTGACCGGCATTTTACCCGAGGGCCACCGGCTCCGCCCAGTCAATCACGACGCATATCATCGAGGTGCCCCGTGGTACAACGTTCCAAAAGCAGCGCAAACTGGCTGCGAGAGCATTTCAACGACCCTTTTGTTAAGCAGGCACAGAAGGATGGCTACCGCTCGCGTGCGAGCTACAAACTGCTGGAGATCCAGGAAAAGGACCGTCTGATCCGCCCCGGCATGAGCGTGATCGACCTCGGCGCGGCCCCTGGGGGCTGGTCGCAGGTGACCAGTCGTCTGATTGGTGGTCAGGGCCGCCTGATCGCCTCTGACATCCTGGAAATGGACTCGATCCCCGATGTGACCTTCATTCAGGGCGACTTCACCGATGACGCAGTGCTCCAGCAGATCCTCGCGGCGGTCGGCGATTCGCACGTAGACCTTGTGATTTCCGACATGGCCCCCAATATGAGTGGTACGCCCGAAGTGGACATGCCGCGCGCCATGTTCCTCTGCGAACTGGCTCTGGATCTGGCAGCCCGGGTGTTGAAGCCTGGCGGTGATTTCCTGATCAAGATTTTCCAGGGCGAAGGCTTCGACATGTACCTGAAGGACGTGCGCACCAAGTTCGACAAGGTGCAAATGCGCAAGCCGTCCTCTTCCCGGGACCGATCCCGCGAGCAGTACCTGTTGGGCAAAGGTTTCAAAGGCGTTTGAAAGGCGTGAAGCGCGGCGGCTGATAGTTATTTCCAATCGGCCGCAGCGTCTGGATCGTCCGAACTTCGTGTAGTCTAGGTTTCACAAAGGGTTACAGACGGTGCCTGCGGATGCGTAGGTAATGTAGTAAGTTAGGGCGATGAATATCATGCGAGGCACGGCTGCGTCGTGCGCCGGCCTCAGAGGGTAGCGAATTGAACGACATGGCAAAGAATCTGATCCTGTGGTTGATCATCGCAGCTGTCCTGGTGACAGTGATGAACAACTTCTCCAGCCCTAACGAGCCGCAGACCCTCAACTATTCCGACTTCATCCAGCAGGTCAAGGATGGCAAGGTCGAGCGTGTGACCGTCGACGGCTACATCATTACCGGCAAGCGCGCCGATGGTGACAACTTCAAGACCGTGCGTCCGGCCATCACCGACAATGGCCTGATCGGCGATCTGGTCGACAACCACGTGGTCGTCGAAGGCAAGCAGCCTGAGCAGCAGAGCATCTGGACTCAGCTGCTGGTGGCAAGCTTCCCGATCCTGGTGATCATCGCCGTGTTCATGTTCTTCATGCGCCAGATGCAAGGCGGTGCAGGTGGCAAGGGCGGGCCGATGAGCTTCGGCAAGAGCAAGGCGCGCCTGCTGTCCGAAGACCAGGTCAAGACCACCCTGGCTGACGTCGCCGGTTGCGACGAGGCCAAGGAAGAGGTTGGCGAGCTGGTCGAGTTCCTGCGTGACCCGGGCAAGTTCCAGCGCCTGGGTGGTCGCATTCCGCGCGGTGTGCTGATGGTTGGCCCGCCGGGTACCGGTAAGACCCTGCTGGCCAAGGCCATTGCCGGTGAAGCCAAGGTGCCGTTCTTCACCATTTCTGGTTCCGACTTCGTCGAGATGTTCGTCGGTGTCGGCGCCAGCCGTGTCCGTGACATGTTCGAACAGGCCAAGAAGCACGCGCCGTGCATCATCTTCATCGACGAGATCGACGCTGTGGGTCGCCACCGTGGCGCCGGCATGGGCGGTGGTCACGACGAGCGTGAGCAGACCCTCAACCAGTTGCTGGTGGAGATGGACGGCTTCGAAATGAACGATGGCATCATCGTCATTGCCGCCACCAACCGCCCGGACGTGCTCGACCCTGCACTGCTGCGCCCTGGTCGCTTCGACCGTCAGGTCGTGGTCGGTCTGCCGGACATCCGCGGTCGTGAACAGATCCTCAAGGTGCACATGCGCAAAGTGCCCGTTGGCGAAAACGTCAACCCGGCGGTCATTGCCCGTGGTACCCCAGGCTTCTCCGGTGCCGATCTGGCCAACCTGGTCAACGAGGCTTCGCTGTTTGCCGCTCGCTCCAACAAGCGCCTGGTCGAAATGAAAGAGTTCGAACTGGCCAAGGACAAGATCATGATGGGCGCCGAGCGCAAGACCATGGTCATGTCCGAGAAGGAAAAGAGAAACACCGCTTATCACGAGGCTGGGCACGCAATTGTCGGTCGCCTGGTGCCTGAGCACGATCCGGTCTACAAGGTTTCGATCATCCCGCGTGGTCGTGCCCTGGGTGTGACCATGTTCCTGCCCGAAGAAGACCGCTACAGCCTTTCCAAGCGCGCGTTGATCAGCCAGATCTGCTCGCTGTACGGCGGCCGGATCGCCGAAGAAATGACCCTGGGCTTCGATGGTGTCACCACGGGTGCTTCCAACGACATCATGCGAGCCAGCCAGATCGCTCGCAACATGGTCACCAAATGGGGCTTGTCGGAAAAACTCGGTCCGCTGATGTATGCGGAGGAGGAGGGCGAGGTGTTCCTCGGTCGCAGTGCCGGCAGCCAGCACGCCAGTGTATCCGGCGAGACAGCAAAGCTGATCGACTCCGAAGTGCGCAGCATCATCGACCAGTGCTACGCCACTGCCAAGCAGCTGCTGATCGATAACCGCGACAAGCTCGAGGCAATGACCGAAGCCCTGATGAAGTACGAGACCATTGATGCCGATCAGATTGACGACATCATGGCTGGTCGTACTCCGCGCGAACCCCGTGACTGGGACGATGACAAGGATTCGGGCACTCCGACTGCCCAGAATGATCGCCCGGAATCGCCGATCGGCGGCCCAGCAGCTCAACACTAAGGGCATCTATGAGCTCAGTGCAGTACCCGACCCGGTTGCCTTGCGGCAACCGGGTTCTTGATCTGTCTCGTACCCATGTCATGGGTATTCTCAACATCACTCCCGATTCTTTCTCCGATGGCGGGCGTTTCAGCCAGCGCGACGAGGCGTTGCGGCATGCTGAGGCGATGATCGCGGCAGGCGCCACGCTGATCGACATCGGTGGCGAGTCGACCCGCCCCGGCGCGCGTGCGGTTTCGGTCACCGAAGAGATCGAGCGTGTGGCGCCAATGGTCGAGGCCATCAACAGCCGCTTCGATGTGGTCATTTCGGTCGATACCTCAACGCCTGCGGTCATTCGCGAGTCGGCGCGGCTGGGCGCCGGCCTGATCAACGACGTGCGTGCCCTGGAGCGCGATGGTGCCCTGGATGCGGCGGCGGACACTGGCTTGCCGGTTTGCCTGATGCATATGCGAGGTGAACCCGGGAATATGCAGGACGACCCGCATTACGAAGATGTGACTGCCGACGTAACGCGCTATCTTGAACAGCGGATGGCCGCTTGCGCAGCGGCGGGCATCCCCGCCGAACGAATCATTCTTGATCCGGGCTTCGGTTTCGCCAAGACGCTGGCGCACAACCTCAGCCTGTTCAAGCACATGGAAGCGCTCTACCGCCTTGGGCGCCCGCTGCTGGTGGGCGTTTCGCGCAAGAGCATGATCGGCCTGACGCTGGATCGTCCGGTCGGTGAGCGACTGTACGGCAGCCTGGCGCTGGCGGCTCTGGCCATGACCAAGGGGGCCAGCATCCTGCGCGTCCATGATGTGGCTGAGACCGTTGATGTGGTGCGCATGATTGCCGCGATACAGAACGCCGAATAAGAACATTGGAGTCCCTATGAGCAGAAAATATTTTGGTACCGACGGCATCCGTGGCCGCGTCGGTGAATACCCGATCACTCCGGATTTCATGTTGAAGCTGGGCTGGGCTGCCGGCATGGCCTTCCGCAAGCAAGGCAATTGCCGTGTGCTGGTGGGCAAAGACACGCGTATTTCCGGTTACATGTTCGAGTCCGCACTCGAAGCTGGTTTGTCTGCAGCCGGTGCTGACGTGATGTTGCTCGGTCCGATGCCGACACCGGCCATCGCATACCTGACCCGCACCTTCCATGCTGAGGCGGGCATCGTCATCAGTGCCTCGCACAACCCACACGATGACAACGGCATCAAGTTCTTCTCAGGGCAAGGGACCAAGCTGCCTGATGAAGTCGAGCTGATGATCGAAGAGTTGCTTGATCAGCCGATGACCGTTGTCGAGTCGGGCAAGCTGGGCAAGGTTTCCCGTATCAACGACGCGGCCGGCCGCTATATCGAGTTTTGCAAGAGCAGTGTGCCAAGCAGCACCAGTTTCGACGGCCTCAAGCTGGTGGTCGATTGCGCCCATGGTGCCACCTACAAGGTTGCCCCGAGCGTGTTTCGCGAGCTCGGCGCCGATGTGACCGTGCTGCACGCGCAGCCAGACGGCCTGAACATCAACGAGGGCTGCGGCTCGACCCACATTGAATCGTTGCAGGCCGCCGTGCTGGTGGGGCATGCCGACCTGGGTATCGCCTTCGACGGCGATGGTGACCGGGTATTGATGGTCGATCACACCGGGGCCATCGTCGATGGCGACGAGTTGCTCTTCATCATTGCCCGCGACCTGCACGAGCGTGGCAAGTTGCAGGGCGGGGTGGTTGGGACCCTGATGAGCAACCTTGGCCTGGAGCTCGCGCTCAAGGACCTGGATATCCCCTTCGTACGGGCCAAGGTAGGCGATCGCTATGTGATGGCCGAACTGCTCGAGCGTGACTGGTTGCTCGGTGGCGAAAATTCCGGGCATGTGGTGTGCTGTAACCACACCACCACCGGTGATGCGATCATTGCCGCGTTGCAGGTGCTTATGGCGCTCAAGCGCCGTGGCGAGACCCTGGCACAGGCGCGTCAGGCACTGCGCAAATGCCCTCAGGTGTTGATCAACGTGCGTTTTGGCGCAAGCAAGGTCGACCCCCTGGCGCATCCGGCAGTAAAGGAGGCCAGCGCCAAGGTGACCGAGGCCATGGCCGGGCGCGGGCGTGTGCTGCTGCGCAAGTCCGGCACCGAGCCTTTGGTGCGGGTGATGGTCGAAGGTGACGACGAAAACCAGGTGCGCGGCCACGCTGAAGCCCTGGCCAAGCTGGTCGCAGAAGTTTGTGCCTGAAATAGGCTTGCCAGCGCAGATCGGGTTGGGTAAGATCTGCGCCCACTTTGACCGACGAGGTAAAGCATGCGTCGCCCCATGGTAGCTGGTAACTGGAAGATGCACGGTACCCGCGCCAGCGTCGCTGAGCTGATCCTGGGCCTGGGCAATATGTCCGTGCCGAACGGTGTTGAAGTTGCGGTGTTCCCACCGGCGCTGTTCATCAATCAAGTGGTTGATGGGCTGCAAGGCAAGGGGATCACTGTTGGAGCACAGAATTCTGCGGTAAAGCCTGAACAAGGCGCGCTGACGGGTGAAGTTGCACCCAGTCAGTTGGTTGAAGCAGGTTGCAAGTTGGTCTTGATTGGCCACTCCGAACGTCGCCAGATCATCGGCGAAAGTGAAGAAGTGCTGAAAGATAAGTTTGCAGCCGCTCAACTTAGTGGTTTAATGCCGGTGCTCTGCGTAGGGGAGACCCTCGAAGAGCGTGAGGCAGGCAAGACACTCGAAGTTGTCGGGGGTCAACTAAGCAGTATCATCGACGCGTTCGGTGTTAAAGCTTTTGCCAATGCAGTTATTGCTTATGAGCCGGTTTGGGCCATTGGCACAGGTTTGACGGCTTCGCCTCAACAAGCTCAGGATGTGCATGCTGCCATCCGTGCTCAGTTGGCGGCCGAAGACGCCGAAGTTGCCGCAAACGTGCAGCTTCTCTACGGCGGCAGCGTGAAGGCGGCCAATGCGGCCGAACTGTTCGGCATGCCGGATATCGATGGGGGGCTCATTGGTGGAGCGTCCCTGAACGCAGACGAATTCGGTGCAATTTGTCGCGCCGCAGGAAACTGAACAAATGCTGGAAACAGTTATCGTTGTTTTTCATCTGTTGGCAGCGCTGTCGCTTGTAGTGCTGGTTCTGTTGCAACAGGGTAAGGGTGCGGAAGCAGGTGCATCTTTCGGCGCAGGTGCCTCAAACACTGTGTTCGGGAGCCAAGGTTCTGCTACCTTCCTGAGTAAATTAACTGCTATACTCGCTGCCACTTTCTTTTTGACAGCACTTGGGTTAGGATACTTCGCGAAGCAACAAGCTCACCAGCTTAGCCAAGCAGGTCTTCCAGATCCAGCGGTGCTAGAAGTGAAAGAGCCGCAAAAACCGGCAGTTAATGATGATGTACCGGTGCTCCAAGAGCAGAAGAGCGAAACCACCAGCAAAGGTGATGTACCTCCTCCGGCTGAAGAGCAGAAGTAACGGGTTTCAAGTAGTAGTATTGCCGAGGTGGTGGAATTGGTAGACACGCAACCTTGAGGTGGTTGTGCCCATAGGGTGTAGGGGTTCGAGTCCCCTTCTCGGTACCAATTGAAGCTTGAGAGCCCGCTTTAGCGGGCTTTCTTGCAGGTGAAGGTTTGGGTTTGACCCCTAAGCAGGTTAAGTCTTATACTTTCGCCCCAGCTTTGTCGCGGGGTGGAGCAGCTTGGTAGCTCGTCGGGCTCATAACCCGAAGGTCGTTGGTTCAAATCCAGCCCCCGCAACCAGCTTCAGCGGAGCCCCTTTTCAGGGGCTTTTTGCTAGCCGAACAATTTACGGCGTCGTTGTCCTACGGCGCTTTCAGGGATGGGCGCTTCGCCCATTTTTTATTTGCACAGCATGCACGAGGGGGTTCAGGTGTCGAGCAAGCTAGAACAGTTGCAGGCCTTGTTGGCCCCGGTGGTCGAGGGTCTGGGCTATCAGTGCTGGGGGATCGAATACGTATCCCAGGGTAAGCATTCGGTACTGCGCATCTATATCGACAAGGAAGACGGCATCCTGGTGGACGACTGCGAAGCGGTCAGCCGTCAGGCCAGCGCGATCCTCGATGTGGAAGATCCGATCAGCAGCGAATATACCCTTGAGGTCTCCTCTCCAGGCATGGATCGCCCACTGTTCACTCTGGAACAGTTTGCCTCGCATGCCGGCGAACAAGTGAAGATCAAGCTGCGTTCACCCTTCGAGGGTCGTCGTAACTTCCAGGGCCTTCTCCGCGGTGTGGAGGATCAGGACGTGGTTGTCCAGGTGGATAATCAAGAGTTCCTGCTGCCGATCGACTCGATCGACAAGGCCAATATTATTCCCAGTTTTGACTGAGACGTGCCGGGCCCGGCGGACTATCCGGGCCCAATGGCTTGCGCAAGGCGAGGCGTACGATGAGCAAAGAAGTACTGCTGGTTGTTGAATCGGTATCCAACGAAAAAGGTGTACCGCCCGGCGTCATTTTCGAAGCGCTGGAAGTGGCCCTGGCTACTGCAACCAAAAAACGTTTTGAGGACGAAGTCGACCTGCGTGTGGAAATCAACCGCCACACCGGTAGCTACGAGACTTTCCGTCGCTGGACCGTGGTCGACGAAAACGACCTGGACGACCCGGCGATCGAAACCTGGCTGGACAAGATCAAGGACACTCACCCGGAAGCGAAAGTCGGTGATGTGATCGAAGAAAAGATCGAGTCCATCGAGTTCGGCCGTATCGCCGCGCAGACCGCCAAGCAGGTCATCGTGCAGAAGGTCCGTGAAGCCGAGCGCGCCCAGGTGGTCGACGCTTACCGCGAGCGGGTCAACGAGATCATCTCCGGCACCGTCAAGAAAGTTACCCGTGACAACGTCATCGTTGACCTGGGTAACAACGCCGAGGCCCTGCTGGCCCGCGAAGATATCATTCCACGTGAGACCTTCCGGGTCGGTGTGCGCCTGCGTGCGCTGCTCAAGGAAATCCGCACCGAGAACCGCGGCCCTCAGCTGATCCTGTCGCGCACCGCGCCGCAGATGCTGATCGAGCTGTTCCGCATCGAAGTGCCGGAAATCGCTGAAGGTCTCATTGAAGTCATGGCTGCCTCCCGTGATCCGGGTTCGCGTGCCAAGATCGCCGTCCGCTCCAAGGACAAGCGCATCGACCCGCAAGGTGCCTGCATCGGCATGCGCGGTTCGCGCGTCCAGGCCGTATCCGGCGAGCTGGGTGGTGAGCGTGTGGATATCGTCCTCTGGGACGAGAACCCGGCGCAGTTCGTCATCAACGCCATGTCGCCGGCCGAAGTCGCGGCGATCATCGTTGATGAAGATGCCCATGCAATGGACATTGCCGTTGCCGAAGACAACCTGGCACAAGCTATTGGCCGTGGTGGTCAGAACGTTCGCCTGGCCAGTCAGCTGACTGGCTGGACCCTGAACGTGATGACCGAGAAGGACATCCAGGCCAAGCAACAGGCTGAAACCGGCGACATCCTGCGCAATTTCATCGATGAACTGGAAGTCGACGAGGAGCTGGCCCAAGTGCTGGTCGACGAAGGCTTCACCAGCCTCGAAGAAATTGCCTACGTACCGTTGGAAGAAATGCTCAACATCGATGGCTTTGACGAAGATATCGTCAATGAGCTGCGCGCTCGTGCCAAGGACCGTTTGTTGACCAAGGCCATCGCTACCGAAGAAAAACTGGCAGACGCCCATCCGTCCGACGACCTGCTCTCTCTCGAGGGTATGGACAAGGACCTGGCAGCGGAACTGGCGGTGCGCGGCGTGGTTAACCGCGAAGACCTGGCCGAGCAGTCGATTGACGACCTGCTCGACATCGACGGCATCGACGAAGAGCGTGCCGGCAAGTTGATCATGGCCGCCCGAGCCCACTGGTTCGAGTAATTAGGCGCGGCCTGAGGAGAGAAGTGCATGACGCAAGTCACGGTGAAAGAACTGGCCCAAGAGGTCGAGGCACCGGTAGAGCGCCTGCTGCAGCAGATGCGTGAGGCAGGTCTGCCGCACACCGACGCCGGTCAGGTAGTGACCGACAATGAGAAGCAGACTCTGCTGACCCATTTGAAGAGCAGCCACAAGAGCAAGGCGGAAGAGCCGCGCAAGATTACCTTGCAGCGCAAGACCACCAGCACCCTGCGTGTCGCCGGTAGCAAGAGCATCAGCGTAGAAGTACGCAAGAAGAAAGTTTTCGTGCAGCGCAGCCCTGAAGAAATCCAGGCTGAGCAGAAGCGTGAGCAGGATGAGCGCCGCGCGGCTGAAAATGCCGCTCGCGACAAGGTCGAGGCCGAAGTTCGCCAGCGCAATGAAGAGCAGGCTCGCCGTCAGGCAGCCGATGCGCCAGCTACAGCCCCGGCGCCTGTCGCCAAGGCCGAGCCAGCGCCTGCCGCAGCTCCAGCTCCGGTAGTCGCCGACGTTCCAGCGTCCGAGGACGCTGCAGCCCGTGCTGCCGAGCGCAAGAAGGACGAAGCCCGTCGCAACGAAGGCCGCACCCGTGACGAAGACCGTCGTGGTGGCGAGCGTCGTGGCGAAGCGCCGCGCGTGTCGATCAAGGTCAAGGTCAAGGAGAAGGAAAAGGCTCCGACTCCTCGTGCCGCACCGCGCACCACCGACGAAGAGAGCGATGGCGCTCGTCGTGGCCGTGGTGGCAAGAGCAAGCTGAAGAAGCGTAACCAGCACGGCTTCCAGAACCCGACCGGCCCAGTCATTCGTGACGTGACCATCGGCGAGACCATCACCGTCTCGGAACTGGCCAACCAGATGTCCGTCAAGGGCGCCGAAGTGGTCAAGTTCATGTTCAAGATGGGCACCCCGGTTACCATCAACCAGGTGCTCGACCAGGAAACCGCTCAGCTGATCGCAGAAGAGCTGGGCCACAAGGTCACCCTGGTCAGCGACACCGCCCTGGAAGACTCCCTGGCAGAATCGCTGAAATTCGAAGGCCAGACCGAGTCGCGTGCACCTGTGGTTACCGTCATGGGTCACGTTGACCATGGCAAGACCTCGCTGCTCGACTACATCCGTCGTGCCAAGGTTGCTGCTGGCGAAGCCGGTGGTATTACCCAGCACATCGGCGCCTACCACGTGGAAACCGACCGCGGCATGGTCACCTTCCTCGATACCCCGGGCCACGCTGCGTTCACTCAGATGCGTGCTCGTGGTGCCAAGGCGACCGACATCGTCATCCTGGTGGTGGCGGCGGACGACGGCGTGATGCCGCAGACCCGCGAAGCCGTTCAGCATGCCAAGGCAGCTGGCGTTCCGCTGGTGGTTGCAGTGAACAAGATCGACAAGCCGGGTGCCGACCTCGATCGCATCCGCAACGAACTGGCCGTCGAAGGCGTGACCTCCGAGGACTGGGGTGGTGACACTCCGTTCGTCAAGGTTTCGGCGAAGATGGGTACCGGTGTCGAC
This sequence comes from Pseudomonas putida, assembly GCF_002025705.1. NCBI lineage: Bacteria > Pseudomonadati > Pseudomonadota > Gammaproteobacteria > Pseudomonadales > Pseudomonadaceae > Pseudomonas > Pseudomonas putida. The sequence continues at coordinate 439,692 of NZ_CP018846.1, forward strand.
GAACTGCTCGAAGCCGTCCTGCTGCAGGCCGAGATCCTCGAGCTGACCGCTACCCCGACCGCTCCAGGTCGTGGCGTTGTGGTTGAATCGCGCCTGGACAAGGGCCGTGGCCCGGTGGCGACCATCCTGGTTCAGGACGGTACCCTGCGTCAGGGCGACATGGTCCTGTGCGGCTCCAACTATGGCCGCGTGCGTGCCATGCTCGACGAGAACGGCAAGCCTGTGAAGGAAGCCGGCCCGTCGATCCCGGTCGAGATTCTCGGCCTGGACGGTACCCCGGAAGCCGGCGACGAGCTGTCCGTGGTTGCCGACGAGAAGAAGGCCCGCGAAGTTGCCCTGTTCCGTCAAGGCAAGTACCGCGAAGTCAAGCTGGCCCGTGCTCACGCAGGCAAGCTGGAAAACATCTTCGAGACCATGGGTCAGGAAGAGAAGAAGACCCTCAACATCGTCCTCAAGACCGACGTGCGTGGTTCCCTGGAAGCACTGCAGGGCTCGCTCGGCGGCCTGGGTAACGACGAAGTTCAGGTGCGCGTGATTGGTGGCGGTGTCGGTGGTATCACCGAAAGCGACGCCAACCTGGCGCTGGCTTCGAATGCAGTACTGTTCGGCTTCAACGTGCGTGCCGATGCTGGCGCGCGCAAGATCGTCGAGCAGGAAGGTCTGGATATGCGTTACTACAACGTGATCTACGACATCATCGAAGACGTCAAGAAGGCTCTGACCGGTATGCTCGGCAGCGATGTTCGCGAGAACATCCTGGGTGTCGCCGAAGTGCGTGACGTGTTCCGTTCGCCGAAGTTCGGCGCCATCGCTGGCTGTATGGTCATCGAAGGTACCGTGTACCGCAACCGTCCGATCCGCGTACTGCGCGACGACGTTGTGATCTTCGAAGGCGAGCTGGAATCGCTGCGTCGCTTCAAGGACGACGCATCCGAAGTTCGTTCGGGCATGGAGTGCGGTATTGGCGTCAAGAGCTACAACGACGTCAAGGTCGGCGACAAGATCGAAGTCTTCGAGAAAGTCCAGGTTGCTCGTACCCTTTAAGGGTGAGCAGGGCGCCAGCCCCCGCCGCAGGGCGGTGGGCAGCGCCTCAGTAGGTAGCGCCCGGTCAGGCTTCAGCCTCACCGGGCGTTTGCCGCTTTAAGTTACAGGTAGCAAGAATGGCCAAAGAATACAGCCGTACCCAACGTATCGGTGATCAGATGCAGCGCGAGCTGGCCGAACTGATCCGCCGTGAAGTCAAAGACCCACGCGTCGGTCTGGTGACCATCACCGCAGTGGATGTCAGCCGCGACCTGGGCCATGCCAAGGTCTTCATCACCGTCATGGGCGAAGAAGCGCCAGACGCCGTGCAGCAGTCGCTCAAGGCACTGAACAGCGCCGCAAGCTTCCTGCGCCTGCACCTGGGCCGCTCGATGCAGCTGCGCAGCGTGCCGCAGTTGCACTTCCACTTCGATGAAAGTGTCAGCCGAGGTGTCCACCTGTCGGCGCTGATCGAACGTGCAGTGGCCGAAGACCGCCTGCACAAGGATGCCGACGAGCCGGACGCCAAGGAGTAAGCGGTGGCCCAGGTCAAACGTATCCGCCGCAACGTCAGCGGCATCATCCTGCTCGACAAGCCGCTGGGCTTCACTTCCAACGCCGCGTTGCAGAAAGTTCGCTGGTTGCTCAATGCCGAGAAGGCCGGCCACACCGGCAGCCTCGACCCGCTGGCCACCGGCGTGCTGCCGCTGTGCTTCGGTGAGGCGACCAAGTTTTCGCAGTACTTGCTCGATTCTGACAAAGGCTACGAAACGGTCATGCAGATGGGGCAGACTACCAGCACCGCGGACGCCGAGGGCGAAGTCCTGCAGACCCGCGAGGTGACCGTTGGTCGCGCCGATATCGAAGCCGTGATTCCGCGGTTTCGCGGTGAAATCCTTCAAGTACCGCCGATGTACTCGGCGCTCAAGCGCGACGGCCAGCCGCTTTACAAACTGGCGCGTGCAGGAGAGGTAGTGGAGCGCGAGGCGCGTTCTGTTACTATTGGCCGCTTGGAGTTGCTCGAGTGCGAAGGCACCCGTGCACGGTTGTCGGTTGGCTGCAGCAAAGGCACCTATATCCGTACCCTGGTGGAGGATATCGGCGAGGCCCTGGGCTGCGGCGCTTATGTCGCCGAGCTGCGCCGGACCCAGGCCGGGCCATTCGCCCTGGCCCAGACGGTAACCCTCGAGGAACTCGAGCAGGCCCATGCCGAAGGTGGCAACGAAGCGCTCGATCGCTTCCTGATGCCGTCCGACAGCGGGCTGCAGGACTGGCCACTGGTGTGCCTGTCCGAGCACAGCGCTTTCTACTGGCTGCATGGCCAGGCAGTGCGTGCGCCGGATGCACCGCAGTTCGGCATGGTCCGCGTACAGGATCATAATGGCCGCTTCATCGGTATCGGTGAAGTGAGCGAAGACGGGCGCATTGCGCCGCGTCGACTGATTCGGTCGGAATGACCGAAACCACAGGCGCAGGCTTAGGCTGAAACCGGTGGACTGAGGGTGGCTGTCAGTAGGCACGGTCACAGCTCATTTTATTAATACAGGGTTTTGTCCCTGGCCTATTGGACCCCGCTTGCGGGATCCGTTTAATTTGGAGAAGCCTCATGGCCCTCAGCGTTGAAGAAAAAGCTCAAATCGTTACCGACTTCCAGCAAGCCGCTGGCGACACTGGTAGCCCGGAAGTTCAGGTTGCTCTGCTGACCGCGAACATCAACAAGCTGCAAGGCCACTTCAAGGCCAACGGTAAAGACCACCACTCCCGTCGTGGTCTGATCCGTATGGTTAACCAGCGTCGTAAGCTGCTGGACTACCTGAAGGGCAAAGACACCACTCGTTACAGCGCCCTGATCGGTCGCCTGGGCCTGCGTCGCTAATAGCGGCCTGGTCAGTGGTGTGCATGGCGTGTCGCAGGCTTCGGCTATGCTGCTTTGCAGCATCGCCGTCGGACACGCCACGCGTATCTCCGAGGTTGGCAGCCTGGTTTTGCTGAGCGGTTTACCGCGCAGTAGCCAGGCTCCCAACCTCGTGTTGTATCTGGACGGTCAATGGGGCCGATTCCCCGTTCTGCCCAAGAATTCGCAAGAAACCAGTTCCCCCAGAGCCACTGAAAAAGGTAGGAAACCGTGAACCCGGTAATCAAGAAATTCCAGTTCGGTCAATCGACCGTTACTCTCGAAACGGGCCGTATCGCCCGTCAGGCAACCGGCGCCGTGCTGGTTACCGTCGACAACGACGTCACCGTGCTGGTGACCGTGGTTGGCGCCAAGCAGGCCGACCCAGGCAAGGGTTTCTTCCCGCTGTCGGTCCACTACCAGGAAAAGACCTACGCCGCCGGCAAGATCCCGGGTGGCTTCTTCAAGCGTGAAGGCCGTCCTTCCGAGAAAGAGACGCTGACCTCGCGCCTGATCGACCGTCCGATCCGCCCGCTGTTCCCTGAAGGTTTCATGAACGAAGTGCAGGTTGTCTGCACCGTCGTTTCCACCAGCAAGAAGACCGATCCGGACATCGCTGCGATGATCGGTACCTCGGCTGCCCTGGCGATCTCCGGCATTCCGTTCGAAGGCCCGATCGGCGCTGCCCGCGTTGCTTTCCACGAAAGCACCGGCTACCTGCTGAACCCGACCTACGAGCAACTGGCTGCCTCGAGCCTGGACATGGTCGTTGCCGGTACTTCCGATGCCGTGCTGATGGTTGAGTCGGAAGCCCAAGAGCTGACCGAAGACCAGATGCTGGGCGCCGTGCTGTTCGCCCACGACGAATTCCAGGCTGTTATCCAGGCTGTCAAAGAGCTGGCCGCAGAAGCTGCCAAGCCGACCTGGGACTGGAAACCGGCCGTTGCCAACACCGAACTGTTCAACGCCATCCGCGCCGAGTTCGGCGAAGCCGTTTCGCAGGGCTACACCATCACCGTCAAGGCTGACCGCTATGCACGCCTGGGCGAGCTGCGCGATCAGGCCGTTGCCAAGTTCTCCGGTGAAGAAGGCCAGCCTTCGGCTGGTGAAGTCAAAGACATCTTCGGCGAAATCGAATACCGCACCGTTCGCGAAAACATCGTCAACGGCAAGCCACGTATCGACGGCCGCGACACCAAGACCGTACGCCCGCTGAACATCGAAGTCGGCGTGCTGCCGAAGACTCACGGTTCGGCGCTGTTCACCCGTGGCGAAACCCAGGCCCTGGTCGTTGCGACCCTGGGTACTGCGCGTGACGCCCAGCTGCTGGACACCCTCGAAGGCGAGAAAAAAGACCCGTTCATGCTGCACTACAACTTCCCACCGTTCTCGGTAGGTGAGTGTGGTCGCATGGGTGGTGCCGGCCGCCGCGAAATCGGTCACGGCCGTCTGGCCCGTCGTTCGGTTCAGGCCATGCTGCCAGCCGCTGACGTGTTCCCGTACACCATCCGCGTGGTTTCGGAAATCACCGAATCCAACGGTTCCAGCTCCATGGCTTCGGTTTGCGGTGCTTCCCTGGCTCTGATGGACGCCGGTGTGCCGATGAAGGCTCCGGTTGCCGGTATCGCCATGGGCCTGGTCAAGGAAGGCGACAAGTTCGCAGTCCTGACCGACATCCTGGGTGACGAAGACCACCTCGGCGACATGGACTTCAAGGTTGCAGGTACCGCCAAAGGTGTTACCGCGCTGCAGATGGACATCAAGATCAACGGCATCACCGAAGAGATCATGGAAATCGCCCTGGGCCAGGCCCTGGAAGCGCGCCTGAACATCCTCGGCCAGATGAACCAGATCATTGGCGAGTCGCGTACCGAGCTGTCGGCCAACGCCCCGACCATGATCGCGATGAAGATCGACACCGACAAGATCCGTGACGTCATCGGCAAAGGCGGCGCCACCATTCGCGCCATCTGCGAAGAGACCAAGGCTTCGATCGACATCGAAGACGACGGCTCGATCAAGATCTTCGGCGAAACCAAGGAAGCGGCAGAGGCTGCCAAGCAGCGCATCCTGGGCATCACCGCCGAAGCCGAGATCGGCAAGATCTACGTCGGCAAGGTCGAGCGTATTGTCGACTTCGGCGCCTTCGTCAACATCCTGCCTGGCAAGGACGGCCTGGTGCACATCTCGATGCTGAGCGACGCTCGCGTAGAGAAAGTCACCGACGTGCTGAAAGAAGGTCAGGAAGTCGAAGTACTGGTACTGGACGTGGACAACCGCGGCCGTATCAAGCTGTCGATCAAGGACGTTGCCGCGGCCAAGGCCTCGGGCGTCTAAGCGACTGACACGCTTCAGGAAAAGGGCCCTTCGGGGCCCTTTTTTTATGCGCTCCGGGAACCTTTTGCGGACTTGCATCTTGCATGCAGGTTTTGTGGCCTGATTGCAAAATGCACGACTGCTACTATCTGGATATTTTCATAAGTCATTGATTTATAAGGAAACAAGCGAAACGGTAAAGCTGGCACAGCACATGCAACTACACTCTTACCTGCCGCCAGGACTTACGGCGCAGACCTTTCGAAAAACAGGAGTGACCCACATGAAGAAGTTCGCCATTGCTGCCGCTACTGCTACCGCTCTGACCCTGACCATGGCTAACGCGGCGTTCGCCCAACAGTCCACCCAGGCCCCCATGACGATCGCGGCCGGTGAGGTGACCAAAGCCAAGGAAGCGACCTCGGACACCTGGATCACTACCAAGGTGAAATCGGACCTCATGACCGAGAAGGGCATTCCAGGCAGCGACATCAAGGTCGAGACCAACAAAGGTGTCGTATCTCTGTCGTCGACCACTGCCATTACCGAATCGCAGAAAAAAATGGCGGTTGATATCACCAAGAAAATCAAAGGCGTGAAGGCCGTTTCCGCTGATGGCCTGAAAGCCGAATAAGGAATGTCCCGTCGGCCAAACGGATTTGGCCACCTTCACTGAAAAAGCCCCGGCCTGTGCCGGGGCTTTTTCATGGGCGTTCAATACACCGGATTGCGGGCGATCACATCGCTCTCGAAGCATTCCTGTTCGATGATCAGAGGCTCGACCTGCGGGCGGCTGTCGCGGAAATGTGCGGTCTGCGTGTGCGCTTCGTACGCATCATCGTCGCGGTAGATCTCGTACAGGTAGATCACGTCGGGGTCGAGCCTGTCCTGGGATACGTCGAACACCAGGCAACCTGGTTCGGTAGCGACGGAGGCAGCGGCATTGACCTTGATGGCGGTCAGGAAGGCTTCGGCGCAACCAGGTTTTACACGGGTCTTGATGAACAGGCTATACACAGGACGATCCTTTTGTTTTAAATTCTATCCTGAATTGTATACAAAAATGGAGTCGCGCCAATGTCCGAATTACCTGCTCGTCCCGGTCGCCTGAATGGCCTGCGCCATATTGCCCTGCTGGTGCCCAACCTGGAGGAGTGCGAGCGTTTCTACGTCGATGTGATGGGCATGGAGGTGTTGAACCGGGCCAACGAGGACCTGGTGTATCTGACCTGCGGTAACGACAATCTGTCGCTGGGGCGTGGGGCAGGGGCGGCCAATGGGCTGCAGACCCTCGACCATTACGGCTTCATCGTCGATAGCGTGGAAGAGCTGGAGGCCTGGTACCAGTACTTCAAGGCGCGTGGAGTGACCTTGCTCGACAAACCGTTCAATCATGGTGATGGTGCGCGCAGCTTCCACCTGCTGGACCCTGCGGGGAACAAGGTGCAGCCGCTGTATCACCCATCGGTGTCGGGGCAGCGGCTGGTGTAATAGCTGGCCTGAAGCGGTTTTGTGGGAGCGGCCTTGCGTCGCGAAAGGGCCGCAGAGCGGCCCCCGGATTTCAGCTTTGGTACACCTATTTCTGGGGCCGCTGCGCGGCCCTTTCGCGACACAAGGCCGCTCCTACAAGGGCGCATACAGGCTTGTGGCTACTCAGCATCCAGGTGCATCGGGGTAATCACCCGTCCATCACTTTCAGCCTGCCCCAGGTTGGTGTCGATGAAGTACACCCGGTCATCCTCGAGCTTGCCCTTGTCGACCAGGTAGTCCTTGATGCTGCTGGCCCGCTCCTGGCCAAGGGTACGCAGCAATGCCGTGCTTTCAGCCCAGGACTTGATCACCGCCTCGCGCAGCTTGGTGGTGCGCTCGTCCCGGCTCAATTGTTCCCACTCGGCTGGGGGTTGCTGCTTCAGGCGAGTGCGGTAGATGCCTTCAAGCATCGCCGGTTTGTCGCTGTCGTCGACCTGCAGCATCGAGGCGTTGGCCGGTACTTTGTCGCCACGGCGCTGCAGGATCTTGTACCAGGTAGCCTGGTATTCACGTTCCAGGCGCTGCTGGGCGATCAACGGGCCGTCGCTGCTCTGGGCGCTGGTGCCTTCGATTTCCAGGCGCAGTTCCGGGCGCTCCTTGAGTGCTGAAGCCAGCTTGTCCAGGGTCGACTGCGCATCGCCACCAAGCTCGCTGGAGCCAGGGGCGAAGGCCACTGTACCCAAGTCTTCTGAGCCACCACCGGCAATCAGCCCGCCGATGAACTTGAACGGCGCCTGGGCCGCACGCAGCACCAGGTTGCGCAGGGTCTGCCAGACGATCGGCATGACGCTGAACTGCGGGTTGTTGAGGTCGCCCGAAACCGGAAGTTCGATGGAGATCCGCCCTTCGGTGTCCTTGAGCAAGGCGATCGCCAAGCGGATCGGCAGGTCCACCGCATCCGGGCTGTCGACCTTTTCCCCCAGTTGCAGCTGTTCGACCACGACCTTGTTCTCGGCCTTGAGCTGGCCGTTGGTGATCAGGTAATGCAGGTCGAGGTTCAGCCGGCCTTTACGGATACGGAAACCGGCGAACTTGCCGGAGTAGGGGGTCAACGTGGTCAGTTCGACGCGCTTGAAGCTGGTGGCGATATCCAGGCTGGCCAGCGGGTTGAACGGGTTGAGCGCGCCCTTGATGGTGACCGGGGCATAACGGTCGACCTTGCCTTTGACGTCGACCTTGGCCGGTGCCGGCTTGCGGTTGTCGATGGTGCCGATCTGGCCGTTGAGCTGCTGGATGGCGGTGGCGAAGTTCGGTGTCAGGGTCAGGTCGGCGAAGTTGGCCGAGCCATCGTTGATGTCGATCTGGCCGATGTGGATGCCGAGGGGCTTGCTGGCTGCGGCACTGGCTGGCTTGGCCGGGCTGCTGGCCGCCGCGCCGGCCGGTTGCGGGATCAGCAGGTCGTCGACGCTGGTGGTGCGGTCTTCGTTGATGATGAAACGCGCGTAGGGCTGCAGCAGGGTGACTTTGTCGATGGACAAGGCATCACCGTGCACATACGACAGGCCATCGACGTTTACTTGCTGCCATTTGACGAAATCACGGCCCTTGATGGTGTCCAGGGTATGCAGCTGGTTGACCTGGGCCTTGCCAGCAACCGTGAAGGCCAGTGGCTCGGTGCGCTTGAGGTCGACCTTGAGGTCGCTGGCGAGCATGCCGCTGCGCAGTTCGAGGCGAATGAACGGGCTGATGTACGCCTGGGCGATACGCAGGTCGATGTCACGGGTGCTGACATCGAGCTTGGCGGTGACGGGCGCCAGGTTCACTTCACCTGCCGCCTGCAGCTTGCCTTGCTTGCCAACGCCGGTGTCGAGCTTGAGGGTGAAAGGCGACTGGTTGAGGCTGTCGAAACCCTGCATGTCGAGGTTCAGCGGGCCGACATCCAGCGCTACCGGCTCCTTCTGGCTACGGTCGGCGAGGTGTACCTGGTAGTTGCGCAGTTGCACGTCCTTGAGCAGTACTTGCCACGGCTTGCTCGGCGCCTTTGCGGCTTTTTCCTGCGGCGTTGGTTCGGCAGCCGCCGGCTCGGCTTTCTCCTTTGGCGTGGCTTTGGCCGGCTGGCTGGCGAACAGCTTCTGCCAGTCGAGTTGGCCGTCCTTTTCCAGGGCCGCCCAGGTTTCCAGCTTTTCGCTGCGAACCTTGCCGACGGTGACCAGCTGCTTGGCCAGGTCGATGGACGTCTCGCTTACTTCCAGGCTGGCCAGGCGCACCAGCGGCCGGTCATCCGGGGCCTTGATGGCGAACGGTGCGATCTTGACCGAGGTGTTGTCCAGCAACAGCTCGGTTTCCTTGGACAGGTTGAGCTTGTAGTGGGTGTCGAGGTTGAACACGCCGTCTTCCAGCACCAGCGGCACGGCATCGCGCACGTAGGGCCAGAATAGCTTCATCTTGCCATCGGTGACCTTCAGTGTGCCTTCCGAGGCCATCGGTGCGAGACTGAGGGTACCGCTCCAATCCACTCGTCCACCGTTAGGGCCGATTGCCACCAAGGTCATGTCGGCATTGTCGTCAGGCAAGGTGCTGAGGTTTTTCAGCTCCAGGTTCATGTCGTCGTAGATGAACTCGATCGGCTCGCTCGGGCGCTGGTCCTCGAAGTGCAGATAACCGCCGCTGAGCTTGATGCTGCCAATACGCAGTGGGAACGGGTCGCTGGGCGGCTGCTCCGGCTTGGGTTCGCTGGCGGGCAACTTGAACAATTGGGTCAGGTTGAGCGTGCCGTTCTTGGCGAACAGCACCTCGTTGCGTGGCTTGTCGAGCTCGATGGCCTGCAGGTGCAGGGCGCCGCTCCACAGGCTGTCGAGCGCCAGGTTGGCGTACAGCCGTTCAAAGCCGACCTGCTCCTTGCCAGGCTCGCCGAGCTGCAGGCCCCAAAGTGTCAGCTCGAGGCTGAAGGGGTTGAGTTCGATGCGTTGCAGGTGTGCCGGCACGGTGGCGTACTGCGCCAACTGCTGGTTGGCAATACGCAAGGCGACACCAGGAAGAATGAGGAAGCCGAGCAGGCTGTATAGGGCTACCAGGGCCAGCAGGGCGCCGAGGGCGCGAGTCAATCCTTTGTACATGTGTCGCTTCGTCTGTCTAAGCAGGAGTGCTTGGAGTATGGCACGTTAAATCGGTTCCGCTGGGGCGACCATTCTCCGTCACTCGATACCCATGCGTCGCCTGGCCCGATGTGCCGAGCCGTCACGCATGGCCCAGCGCAGAATTGGCGCTGTGCTTTGCAGGCCAAGGCGGATCATGCGCCGTTGCAGCGGCCCTTGCTGCAGGCCGAGCATGGCCTGGCCCCAGTCCGGCAGCAGATCGATACCGGCATGCAACATCAGCTTGCCGACCGGCTCGGCAAGGCGGCTCGGGGCAGGGGCAGCGAGCAGGATCCCGACAACCTCCAGGCTACGCGCGCTGCATTGCAGTTGCGGGCGCATTCGCTGCAGGTAGTCCGCGACCTGCTGGCAAGAGCGGGGGACATTGCGCGCCCCGAGGCGTTCGGCGATCAGGGCGATCTCGGCGTAATAGGCGTCCTGATCGGCACGTGAAAGGCCGGGGTCGCGGTAGCGCAGGTGGGCCGCGAGGAAGCTGCTGACCTCCGCCACGTGCACCCAGGTCAGCAGGTCGGGGTCACTTGCGGCATATGGGCTGCCATCGGGCGCGGTGCCGGTCACCTGCAAGTGGATGGTGCGCACCTTGTCGATCAACCATTCGGCATCGCGGGTCGAGCCGAAGGTGGTGCCAGAGATGAACTGGCTGGTGCGGCGCAGGCGGCCGAGCAGGTCTTCGCGAAAGTTGGAGTGGTCCCACACCCCGGCCAGGGCCAACGGGTGCAACAGCTGCAGCATCAGGGCACTGATACCGCCGACCAGCATGCTCGGGAAGTCGCCATGCACCCGCCAACTAATGCTGTGCGGCCCGAACAGGCCGGGGTCGCCTTTGGGGGACTCGAGGTCGAGCTGGCCGAGGGCCAGCCCGGTGAGGCTCATGACCTGGGTTTCGATGCGGCGGCGTAGGGCTTCCATGGCGTCCTGTGCTTCAGGACGGCCATGGCAAGTGGCCGCCCGCTATTGATTGAGGCGTTTGTCGATCAGGCCCTGCACCACGCTTGGGTCGGCCAGGGTCGAGGTGTCGCCGAGGTTGTCCAGTTCGTTGCAGGCAATCTTGCGCAGTATACGCCGCATGATCTTGCCCGAGCGGGTCTTGGGCAAGGCCGGAGCCCACTGGATCAATTCTGGCTTGGCGAAGCTGCCGATCTCCTTGCTGACCAGTGCCAGCAGCTCGGCCTTGAGTGCATCGTCAGGGGTGATTCCATTCATGGTGGTGACGAAGGCATAGACGCCCTGGCCCTTGAGGTCATGGGGGTAGCCGACCACGGCGGCCTCGGCGACGCTGTCGTGCAGCACCAGCGCGCTTTCCACCTCGGCAGTGCCGATGCGGTGGCCGGAGACGTTGATCACGTCATCGATGCGGCCAGTGATCCAGTAGTCGCCGTCGGCATCGCGGCGGGCGCCGTCACCGGTGAAGTAGTAACCGGGCATGGGCTTGAAGTAGGTATCGACCATGCGCTGGTGATCGCCATAGACGCTGCGGATCTGCCCGGGCCAGCTTGCCTTGATCACCAGCAGGCCGGCGCCCGGGCCCTCGATCAGTTTGCCTTTTTCGTCCAGCAGCACTGGTTGCACGCCGAACATTGGCTGGTTGGCGCAACCGGGCTTGAGCCTTTGGGCCCCCGGTAGCGGCGTGAGCATGATGCCGCCGGTCTCGGTTTGCCACCAGGTGTCGACAATGGGGCAGCGCTTTAGCCCAACCTCTTCGAAATACCACTCCCAGGCTTCGGGGTTGATCGGTTCGCCAACGCTGCCGAGCAGGCGCAAGCTTTTGCGCGAGGTGCTCTGCAGCGGTGCCGAACCTTCACGCATCAATGCGCGCAGCGCGGTGGGGGCGGTGTAGAAGATGTTCACCTGGTGTTTATCCACCACCTGCCAGAAGCGCGACGTGTCTGGGTAGTTGGGTACGCCTTCGAACATCAGCGAAATCGCACCGTTGGCCAGCGGCCCGTAAACGATGTAGCTGTGGCCCGTGACCCAGCCGACGTCGGCCGTGCACCAGAACACCTCGCCGTCGCGGTAGTCGAACACCACCTTGAAGGTCATCGTCGCCTGCAGCAGGTAGCCACCGGTGGTATGCAGCACGCCTTTGGGCTTGCCGGTGCTGCCGGAGGTATAGAGGATGAACAACGGGTCTTCGGCATCCATCGGCTCTGGTGGGCAATCGTCACCTGCCTTGTCGGTCGCTTCGTGGTACCAGAGGTCGCGACCCTGGTTCCAGGCCACATCGCCGCCGGTGCGCCGCACCACGAACGCGCTGCTGACCGCAGGGCAACTGGCCAGGGCCTTGTCGACGTTCTGCTTGAGCGGGATGCGCTTGCCACCGCGCACGCCTTCATCGGCGGTGATCACGGTGCGGCAGTCGGCATCGAGAATGCGGTCACGCAGGGCATCCGGGGAGAAGCCGCCGAACACCACCGAGTGGATGGCGCCGATGCGTGTGCAGGCGAGCATGGCGTAGGCAGCTTCGGGAATCATCGGCATGTAGATGCACACACGGTCGCCCTTGTTCACGCCGCGTGCCTTGAGGGCATTGGCCAGGCGGCAGACCTGACGGTGCAGTTCGCGGTAGGTGATGGCCTTGGAGTCCTTGGGGTCATCGCCTTCCCACAGCAGGGCGGTTTGCTCGCCGCGCTGGGCAAGGTGACGATCGATGCAGTTGTAGCTGACGTTCAGTTGGCCACCGTCGAACCAGCGGGCCTTGCCGGTCCTCAGGTCACATTGCTGGACGCTCGACCAGGGTTTGATCCAGTCCAGGCGTTTGGCCTGTTCTGCCCAGAAAGTGTCGGGGTCATCGACCGACTGGCGGTAGAGGCGCTGGTAGTCGTCGGGGGAGAGGCTGGCGGACTGGCTAACGGCCAGGGCCTGGGGATACTGCCTGATATCGAACATGGCGGGTGGTCCTGCTCTTGTGAGGGGCGAGGGACAGCAGCGGCTATTCGATGGACAGTGTAGTCAGCGGGGATGTTCCTTGGAGGCTGGTGCTGAGGTTGCAGGAGCGGCCTTGTGTCGCGAAAGGGCTGCGCAGCAGCCCCAGGTTCTTCGAGTCAATGTTTGAATTGCTGGGGCCGCTTCGCGACCCTTTCGCGACGCAAGGCCGCTCCTACAAAGAGCGCTCCTGCCAGATCAGATCAACCGCGGTGACGGCCGCGGAAGTAGTTGATCAGGCCTTGGGTGGAGCCATCTTCGGCGCTGTCTTCCAGGCTGCCGACCAAGCGCTGGTACACGCCCTTGCCCAGTTCCTTGCCCAGTTCCACGCCCCACTGGTCGAAGGCATTGATGCCCCAGATCACGCTCTGCACGAATACCTTGTGTTCGTACATCGCCACCAGTGCGCCCAGGCGGCGCGGGCTGATGCGCTCGACCACCAGGGTGTTGCTCGGGCGGTTGCCCGGGATCACCTTGTGCGGTGCGAGTTTTTCGATGTCCGCTTCGTTCAGGCCCTTCTGGCGCAGTTCGGCCTCGGCTTCCTCACGGGTCTTGCCGAGCATAAGTGCCTGGCTCTGCGACAGGCAGTTGGCGTACAGCCACTGATGGTGGTCGGCCACCGGGTTGAAGCTGACCACAGGCACGATGAAGTCGGCCGGGATCAGCTGGGTGCCCTGGTGCAGCAACTGGTGGTAGGCATGCTGACCGTTGCAGCCTACGCCGCCCCAGATCACCGGGCCGGTATCGGTTTTGACCGGGGTGCCATCCTGCAGCACGCTCTTGCCGTTGGACTCCATGTCCAGCTGTTGCAGGTGCTTGGTGATGTTGCGCAGGTAGTGGTCATACGGGAGGATCGCGTGGCTGTTCGCGCCCCAGAAGTTACCGTACCAGACGCCCAGCAGGGCCAGCAGCACCGGCATGTTCTTGTCAAACGGTGCGGTCTGGAAGTGCTGGTCCATGGTGTAGGCACCCGACAGCAACTCCTTGAAGTTGGCGGTACCGATGGCCAGGGCGATTGGCAGGCCGATGGCCGACCACAGCGAGTAGCGCCCGCCTACCCAGTCCCACATCGGGAAGATGTTCTCTTCGCGAATACCGAAGGCCACGGCGGCGGCCTTGTTGCTGGAAACTGCGATGAAGTGGCGATACAGCTCGGCTTCCGAGCCGCCCTGGGCCAGGTACCAGGTGCGCGCGGCCATGGCGTTCTTCAGCGTCTCGAGGGTGTTGAAAGACTTCGACGAGACGATGAACAGTGTGGTTTCGGCGCGCAGGTTGGCTGACAGCTCATGGAATTCACTGCCGTCGATATTGGCCAGGTAATGGCAGCGCACGCCGCGCTGGGCATAGGGCAACAGGGCTTCGGACACCAGCTCGGGGCCGAGGAACGAGCCGCCGATGCCAATGTTGACCACATCGGTGATCGGCTTTTCGCTGTAGCCACGCCACAGGCCGTCATGAATGCGGCCCACCAGTTCGGTGATCTGGTTGAGTACCTTGTGCACTTCCGGCATCACGTTGACGCCGTTTACGCTGAGCTTGTCGCCCACTGGGCGGCGCAGCGCGGTGTGCAGCACGGGGCGGCCTTCCGAGGCGTTGATGATCTCGCCGCTGAACATCGACTTGATCGCATCCTGCAGGCCGACTTGTTCGGCCAGGTCCACCAGCAGGTTGCGGCTCTCGTCGGTGATCAGGTTTTTCGAATAGTCGAGGAACAGACCGCAGCAGCTCAGGGAGAACTGATCGAAGCGCTTGGCATCGGCGGCGAAGGCTTCGCGCATGCTGAAGCCTTGCATGGCGTCGCGGTGTTTCTGCAGGGCCTGCCAGGCAGGCAGGGCCGTCACATCGTGGGGTGTACGGTAATACGCCATTGCGCGGAATTCCTTGATGCGTGGTGAGCCTTGGACAGGGCAGTGATTGCCGGGTTCAGACTGGCCATCATTATAGGCAAAGGCCGCGCGCAGGGAATGGGGATGGCGGGGGATTTTGGAAGGGGCGCTATGCGCGCCCCAGGCCGTTATGCGGTCTTGTCGTCCAGATGCAGGTAAAGGTTGTCGATCAACCGAGTGTTACCCAGATACGCCGCTACCAGGATCACCAGGTCCCGGTCACCAAAAGTCGCCGGACGCAGGTTCACCGCGTGGCGCACTTCCAGATAATCCGGACGCAGCCCCGCAGCGATCAGATTCGCCTTGCCTTGTTCGAGCAGTGCCGCGAAATCTGCCTGGCCGCGGCCAAGCGCTTCACCGATCTGCTTCAAGGTGCGATACACCACCGGTGCGGTGCTGCGTTGTTCAGGCGTCAGGTATCCGTTGCGCGAGGACAGCGCCAGGCCATCCTCGGCGCGCACGGTCGGCTCACCGATGATCTGGATCGGCATGTTCAGGTCGCGCACCATGGCACGGATCACCGCCAGCTGCTGGTAGTCCTTCTCGCCAAACACGGCCAGGTCTGGCTGGACCATGTTGAACAGCTTGCTGACCACGGTCGCCACGCCTTCGAAATGCCCAGGGCGGCTGGCACCGCACAGGCCCTCGGAGAGGCTGGGCACGCTGACGCGGGTTTGCACGGCCATGCCGTCGGGGTACATCTCTTCGACAGTGGGCGCGAACAGCAGGTGGCAGCCCGCATCGAGCAGGCGCTGCTGGTCGGCAGCGAGGGTGCGCGGGTACTTGTCGAGGTCTTCGTTGGCGCCGAACTGCAGCGGGTTGACGAAGATGCTGGCGACCACGAAATCGGCACGTTGGGCGGCCTTGGTCACCAGCGCGGCATGGCCGCTGTGCAGGTTGCCCATGGTCGGCACGAAACCGATGCGCTTGCCTTCACCGCGGGCGCGGGCGACGGCAGCACGCAGTTCGCGGACGGTCTTGACTGTGTTCATGCGCTGAATCCGTGCTCGGCTGCGGGGAAGGTAACGTCCTTGACGGCCTTGACGTAGGCGCTGAGGGCGCTCTGGATGTCAGGCTGGCCATCCATGAAGTTCTTGACGAACTTTGGCACCCGGCCACTGAGTGACAGGCCGAGCATGTCGTGCAGCACCAGCACCTGGCCGTCGGTGGCGCTACCGGCGCCGATGCCGATCACCGGAATGCCCACTGCCTGGGTGATTTCGGCCGCCAGCTCGGTGGGTACGCACTCCAGCAGCAGCATCGCCGCGCCGGCTTGTTCCAGGGCAATGGCGTCGGCACGCATCTGCCGCGCCTGCGCTTCCTGGCGGCCCTGAACCTTGTAACCGCCCAGCACGTTGACGGTCTGCGGAGTCAGGCCCATGTGCGCACACACCGGCACACCACGTTCGGCCAGTAGGCGAATGGTTTCGGCCAGCCAGGCGGCGCCTTCAAGCTTGATCATGTGGGCGCCGGCTTGCATCAGCGTGGCGCAGTTGGCGAAGGCCTGCTCGGGCGTGGCGTGGGCCATGAACGGCAGGTCGGCGAGGATCAGCGCGCCATCGTTGCCACGTTTGACACAGGCGGTGTGGTAGGCCATCTCGGCAGTGGTGACGGGCAACGTGCTGTCATGGCCCTGCAGGACCATGCCCAGGGAATCGCCCACCAACAACACGTCGACGCCGGCCTGGCTGCAGGCCTTGGCGAAGGTCGCATCGTAGCAGGTCAGCATGGTGATCTTTTCACCCTTGGCCTTGAGGCCATGCAGGGTGGTCAGGGTTACTTCAGGCATGTAGGAAAATCCTCGTTCAGGCGCTGTGAAAAACGACTGCATACAACGCGTGTAGTCATCTTCCGGAGCGGCACATCATCGCGCGTGATGTTCGGGCACAGGTCCGTCCGGGCCTAAATACGGGTATGCGGCACTTTGGTGCCACACGGGACGCCTATAGTCGTGAGCGAGGTGGGGGAAGTCAATCACCCTGTTACCGCATTGTTACTAACAGGGTGTTACTGGCGTTACCGTGTTCTGCTGAATGTCTCAAACGCCCGGTTTACAGGCGTTCCAGGCCGACGAACGGGCAGGCTTCGAGCAATTGGGCAAGCGCACGGCCATCGGCCAGGCAGAAGTCGCCCGCTACCAGTTCGGCCAAGGGGTACAGCACGAAGGGGCGTGCGTGCATGTGGTAGTGCGGCACCTGCAGGCGTGGAACGTCGATCACCTGGTCACCAAACAGCAGGATATCCAGGTCGAGGGTGCGCGGGCCCCAGCGTTCCTTGCGTACGCGACCCTGGCCGTTCTCGATAGCTTGCAAGGCGTCGAGCAGGTCCAGTGGTGCCAATGTGGTGTCAAGCGCGGCCACCGCGTTGGTGTAGCGCGGCTGGCCGGGCAGCAGCGAATCGCTGGTGTACAGGGCCGAAGCCGCTACCAGGCGGCTGCCGTCAACCTGGTCGAGCGCCTGCATGGCGCTGCGCAGCTGCTCGGCAGGCGCGTCCAGGTTGCTGCCCAGGCCAATGTAGGCGCGCGTGGTCACTCGAATGCCTCGTCACCACCGCTGCGTTTGCGCTTGCTGCCGCTGCGCTTGCGTTTGCGCGGACCGGCAGCGGTGCCTTCGTCACGGCTGCCGAGTTCGCGGATCATTTCGCGGCGTTCGCTGTCGTTGGCATCCTGGTAATCGGTCCACCACTGGCCGAGGTCATCGGTTTCCTCGCCCGCGCTTTCGCGCAGCAGCAGGAAATCGTAACCGGCGCGGAAGCGCGGGTTGTCGAGCAGCAGGTCAGCGCGTTTGCCGCTGCGGCGCGGCAGGCGTTCCTGCATGTCCCAGATCTCGCGGATCGGCAGGGTGAAACGCTTGGGAATGGCGATGCGTGCGCATTGCTCGGCGATCAGGTCGTGGGCTGCACCGTTCATGGCCGGAATCGGCGGCACACCCTGGTTCTGCAGATGCAGCACGCGGCTTGGCAGGGCAGGCCAGAGCAGGGCGGCGAACAGGAAGGCCGGGGTTACCGGCTTGCCTTGCTTGACGCGCAGGTCGGTGTTGTTCAGCGCCTGGCTGATCAGGGTATGGGTGTAGGTAGGGCGTTCGTCCAGGGCATGGGCACTGGCCGGGAACAGCGGCTCGAACAACTCCAGGTCGACCAGCATTTCGAAGGCGATGGCACCCTGGCCGGAGAGGAACAGCTTGAGGCATTCCTCGAACAGGCGCGCTGGCGGGATCTCGCGCAGCAACGGGGCCAGTTTGCGGATCGGCTGGAAGGTGTGCTTCTCGATGCCGAAGTCGAGCTTGGCGGCGAAACGCACAGCACGCAGCATGCGCACTGGGTCTTCCTGGTAGCGGTGGGTCGGGTCGCCGATCAGGCGCAACAGGCGGTTGCGCACATCGTGCACGCCGTTGGCGTAGTCGAGAATGCGCTCGCTGACCGGGTCGTAGTAGAGGGCGTTGATGGTGAAGTCGCGGCGTTGCGCGTCTTCTTCCAAGGTGCCGTACACGTTGTCACGCAGGATGCGACCACTGGCGTTGTGCGACGAACGGTGGCTGTCGCCCTGGTCGTCTTCCGAGTGGGGGGCGCGGAAGGTAGCGACTTCGATGATCTCACGGCCGAAATGCACGTGGACCAGCTTGAAGCGCCGGCCAATGATGCGCGCGTTGCGGAACTCGGCACGCACTTGCTCGGGCGTGGCGCTGGTGGCGACGTCGAAGTCCTTGGGCGTGATGCCCAGCATCAGGTCGCGGACGCAGCCACCGACCAGGTATGCCTGGTAGCCCGCACTCTGCAGGCGCTCGACGATGTTCACCGCGTGGCGGCTGAACTGGTGGCGCTGCAGCGAGTGTTGGCTCTTGTTGATCACCTCGGGCGTGGTGCGCCGGTGGTGCTGGCCCGGTACGGGAGGGCGGAAAGACTGGAACAGCTTCTTCAGCATGGGATGCACTGTTTGAAGGAATGATCGGCCAAGAATAGGAGAATGGCCGCATGATGGGCGGGGATTCTAGCATTTACTCAGGGAATGGTGTAGGCGTTGGCAGGAAGGGCTGCCGGAAGGGGAGAAACGACAAGGGGAGCCTAAGCTCCCCAAGAAGTCGTTGCGTGCTCTTATTGTTTTTTTACTGGGCTTCTTGTTTTTGTTGAGTGCCCTGTCCACAAATCTCGAAGCTTGTGGACGACCCCCAATCCAGGGGTAAAGAGCAAACGGATTGCTTTGGCCGCTGATGTCACGTTGATCCTTCGATCCAACCAGTTCAGGCGCTGCTTTTAAGTGCAGTTTTTGTTGTTCTCTGCCTGGTCGTGGGGCAAGCCCCAAACACGCATCCTCTCCAAAAGAATCAGTTAGCTGCGCCTCCGCCGTCTTGTTTTTATTGTGCGTGAGCCGTTTCGTCTTGTTCTTATTCTGAGTTGCTGTGCTTGTTATTGTTCTTGTACCAGACATATAGCAGGTGCCGTGCCAACTTTTCGAAACCCAATGAAATCAGGGGTTTGGCGGAAATTTGTGGTTGGCGGCGGGCCGAAAATGTAGATTTTTCGTTACCGTACGCCTCGGGAACTGTTACGGCGGAAAGGTTGGGTAACAGATTTGTGCGGGAACTGAGGTGTTACCTGGGGGGGCTTGGTGCGACATCTTTGTCGCCTGTGGGATCGAGCGCCGCCCGCGCGGCGCATCGCGGATGAATCCGCTCCTACATCTGCTGCAACGTGGCCATGCCTGACAGGCCATGGTTGTCAGCCTTGTTTGCAGGGCTCTCGTCATGCGCCAAGGCAGGCGACCATGGCGTAACAGGTTTGGCACGTTGCAAAAAATGCAGGAGCGGATTTATCCGCGATGCGCCGCGCGGGCGGCGCTCGGTCTCGCAGGCGCTGAAACGCTGACGACACACTGACGTACTCAGTTGTCGCTGGTAGCGTTGCTCTTGCGCCGCGGGATGCCCAGGCGCTGGCGCCGTTCCCACAGACACTTGCGGCTAACGCCCAGCTTGCGTGCCAGCTCGGTCTCGGTCATGTGGTCCTGGTGCTCGAGCACGAAATGCTGGAAGTAATCCTCCAGCGACAGGTCTTCGGTCGGTTCGTGGCTGGCAGTGCTGGCGCTGGCTGCAACCAGGGCACTGTCGAGGATGTCATCCTCCTCAAGGTCGCTCAGTTCGATGTCGATGCCCAGCATGTCGGCGGAAATTTCCGCGCTCTCGCTGAGAATCACCGCGCGCTCCACGGCGTTTTCCAGTTCGCGCACGTTACCCGGCCAGCTGTAATGACGAATGGCTTGCTCGGCTTCGGCCGAGAAGTGCAGGTCGTCACGGCCAATACGCGCGCTCTGGCGGGCGAGGAAGGCGTTGGCGATCTCGTTGACGTCACTGCCGCGCTCGCGCAGGGCTGGCAGTTTCAAGGCGATCACATGCAGGCGGTAATAAAGGTCTTCGCGGAACTGCCCGGCCTTGGCCAGGTTCTTCAGGTCACGGTGAGTGGCGGCGATCAGGCGCACGTCGACTTTTTGCGACTGCACCGACCCGACCCGACGGATTTCACCTTCCTGCAGCACTCGCAGCAGGCGGGCCTGAGCTTCCAGTGGCAATTCACCGATTTCATCGAGGAACAGGGTGCCGCCATCGGCGGCTTCCACCAGACCGGCGCGGCCGGCACTGGCGCCGGTAAATGCGCCTTTTTCGTGGCCGAACAGTTCCGACTCGATCAGGGTTTCCGGAATGGCCGCGCAGTTCACCGAGATCATCGGCGCCTTGGCGCGGCGCGACAGGTTGTGCAGGGCGCGGGCGACCAGCTCTTTACCGGTGCCCGACTCGCCCTGGATCAGCACGTTGGAGTCGGTGGGCGCAACCTTGCGGATCTTGCTGTACATGTCCTGCATCGGCGGGCAAGAACCGATGATGCCGATCTCGCCATTGGCTGCCGCGGCACCCTTGTCGGCTGGCGCAGCCTTGCCGTTGGCCCGCGGCTCGGCCGCCGGGGCCGGCGCGGCTGCCGGTGCGTTCTGCCGGTCACGCAGGATGCGTGCCACGGCCTGGAGCATTTCATCGTGGTCGAAAGGCTTGGCGATGTAGTCCACCGCGCCCATCTTCATCGAGTCCACCGCCGAGCGCAGGCTGGCGTAGCTGGTCATGATCAGCACCGGGGTGCCCTGGCCAAGCTTGATCAGCTCGGTGCCCGGGGCGCCTGGCAGGCGCAGGTCGCTGACGATCAGGTCGAAGGTGGCAATGCTGAAGCGTTCCTGGGCTTCCTGCACCGAGCCGGCTTCGCTGACCTGGTACTGGTTCCGTTCGAGCAGCCGACGCAGGGCCGAGCGGATGATGGTTTCGTCTTCGACGATCAGAATGTGCGGCATTGATTCAATTCTCTCGACGGTCTCGAATTTCAGGGGACGTCGCTACGACATGCCGGGGCAGGGTCACGCGGATCCGGGTGCCACGTTGCCGTTCGATGTCGGCCGGGCTGTCGATGGTGATTTGCCCATAATGCTCTTCCACGATGGAATAGACCAGAGCGAGCCCCAGTCCGGTTCCCTCGCCCGGGTCCTTGGTGGTGAAGAACGGTTCGAACAGGCGGTCCATGATGTTTTTCGGGATTCCGCTGCCCTCGTCCTCGACGATCAGGTCGACGGTGTGTTCGCTGACTTCGCTGCGTACCCGCACGGCGCTGCCGGGCGGCGAAGCGTCACGGGCGTTGGAGAGCAGGTTGATCAGCACTTGGGCGAGGCGCTGCGGGTCCCCTTCGGCCCAGTGATCCGGGTCGCAGAGGTTGAAGAACTGTACTTCGAAGTTGCGCCGGTTCAATGCCAGCAGACCGATGGCGTCCTGCGCCACTTCGGCCAGGCAGACCGGTTCTTCGCTGTTCTGATGGCTGCCGCCGGCGTGGGCGAAGCTCATCAGCGACTGGACGATGCGCGAGACACGCTTGGTCTGCTCGAGGATCTGGCTGGACAGTTCGATGATTTCGCCATCGCCTTCGCGCTCTTCGCGCAAGTTTTGCGCCAGGCACGCGATACCGGTGATCGGGTTGCCGATTTCGTGGGCCACACCAGCAGCCAGGCGGCCGATGCTGGCCAGGCGCTCGGAGTGCACCAGCTTGTCTTCCAGGGCCTGGGTTTCGGTAAGGTCTTCCACCAGCAGCACCAGACCGCTGTTGCCCGGTGCCAGGGGCTCGTCGATGGCTGCCTTGTGCAGGTTCAGCCAGCGCGGCTGGCCGTCCAGCGCCAGGCGCTGCTTGTGCAGGTGTTCGTCGGGCACGTTGATGAAGCCTTGCAACAGGCCGCGCCAAGGCTCGCCGATGGTCACCAGGCGCGAGCCGACCACGTGCTTGGCGGCGATGCCGGTCAGCTCTTCCATGGCCTTGTTCCACATCAGGATTTCCTGGTCCTTGGCCAGCGAGCAAACGCCCATGGGCAGTTCCTGCAGGGTCTGGCGGTGGTAGCGGCGCAGGGCATCGAGCTCGGCAGCCAGGCCGGTTAGGCGCGAGTGGTAGTCTTCCAGGCGGCTCTCGATGAAGTGGATGTCCTCGGTGACGTAGTTTTCGTTACCGGACTTGTAAGGCAGGAAAGTCTCGACCATGTCCTGGGCCACGCTCGGCCCCATCAGGCCGGAAAGGTTGGCCTCGATACGGTCACGCAGGCGGCGCAAGGCATAGGGGCGGCGCTCGTCGAACGGCAGGTAGAGGTCGCGCAGGGCCTGTTCGACCTCTTTCTGCGCAGCCTTGGCGCCCAGCGGTTTTGCCAGCTGGGTGGCGAATTCCTGTGGCGAGGCGGCATGCAGCTCGCGGCGCTGCGGGCGGCGTACGTTGTCCACGGCGCAGGCTTCTGCGGCGCTGACCTCTTCGGTGCTGGCATTGGTGAACAGCGAAATCAGCGTGAACAGCAGGACGTTGGCCGCCAGCGAAGCGATGGCCGCCATGTGCCAACTGGTGTCGTCGAGTACATAGATCATGTCCAGCAGCGGAATGTAGAAGCCCTGCAGGTTACCCAGCAGCGGCAGCAGCATGGTCGCCATCCACACCAGGGTCCCTGCCAGCAGCCCGGCGATGAAACCGCGGCGGTTGGCGGTCGGCCAGTACAGCACCGACAGCACGCCAGGCAGGAACTGCAAGGTGGCGACGAAGGCGACGATACCCAGGTTGGCCAGGCTCTGGTGGTTGTTCTGGGTCAGGTAGAAGACGAACCCCGCAGTGATAATGGCGACGATCAGCGCCCGGCGGGTCCATTTCAGCCAGCGGTAGATGTTGCCTTCGGCCGGTGGTTGGTACAGCGGCAGCACCAGGTGGTTGAGGGCCATGCCCGACAACGCAAGGGTGGTGACGATGATCAGCCCGCTGGCGGACGCAAGCCCGCCAACGTAGGCCAGCAAGGCTAGCGCTTGGTTGTTCGCGGCGATCCCCAGGCCCAGGGTGAAGTACTCGGGGTTGGTGCTGGCGCCCAGGCGCAGGCCGGCCCACAGCACCAGCGGCACAGCCAGGCTCATCAGCAGCAGGAACAGCGGCAGGCCCCAGCTGGCGCTGACCAGCGAGCGTGGGTTGAGGTTTTCGGTGAAGGCCATGTGGTACATGTGCGGCATGACGATGGCCGAGGCGAAGAACACCAGCAGCAGGGTGCGCCATGGGCCTTCCTGCAGCGGCGTGTGTAATGCTGCCAGGGCGGTCTGGTTCTGCAGCAACCACACTTCCAGCTCGTGGGGGCCACCGAACACACCGTACAACGCGTAGAGGCCGATGCCGCCCAGGGCCAGCAGCTTGATAACCGACTCGAAGGCGATGGCGAACACCAGGCCTTCGTGCTTCTCGCGCGTGGCGATATGGCGCGAGCCGAAGAAGATGGTGAACAGGATGATCAGGGTGCAGAAGGCGAACGCCACCCGTGCCTTGACCGGCTCGCCGGTGAGAATGCTGATCGAGTCGGCCACCGCCTGGATCTGCAGGGCCAGCAGCGGCAGCACGCCGATCAGCATGATGATCGTGGTCAGCGCGCCGGCCCAGGTGCTGCGAAAGCGGAACGCCAGCAGGTCGGCCAGCGACGACAGCTGGTAGGTGCGGGTGATCTTGAGGATCGGATACAGCAGCACCGGCGCCAGCAGGAATGCACCCGACACCCCCAGGTAACAGGCGAGAAAGCCGTAGCCATATTGATAGGCCAGGCCCACCGAACCATAGAAGGCCCAGGCACTGGCGTAGACGCCCAACGACAAGGTGTAGGTCAGCGGGTGGCGAATGATCGAACGCGGGATCAGTCCACGCTCGCTGATCCAGGCCACACCGAACAGCACCATCAGGTACGCGGCGCTGATCAGGATCATCTGGGTCAGGCTAAAGCTCATCGGCATCTCGTTGGCTCTGCAGGATGAAGGTGACGACGATCAGGATCAGCCAGAGCAGGTAGGGGCGGTACCAGGCACCGGTCGGTTCGATCCACCAGTCCATGATGGCCGGGGAGAACAGGTAGATCCCCACGACCAGAAGCAGGACCAAACGATAGATGTACATGCTGGCCTCGATGGTTGGGCGCTGCGGGCTTGGAGTTATTATTGGCGCAATTGACTGTGGCGATGCTAGCGGTAATCGGTGGGGTTCGCCAAGGGTTTGAATTTATTGGGCTTTTGTTTTTGAGGGGAGGTTGCCTGTTGCGGCCCATTCGCGGGAAAACCCGTTCCCACAGATACAGCGCGGCCTCCAGGCTTGGCGCGATCCCTGTGGGAGCGGGTTTACCCGCGAAGAGGCCGGCCCTGCGTCAGTGCAAATCAGCCTCTGGCACCGTGGCCCGCTGCGCAATCGCGTCCGGCCGCCACTGCTTGCGGGCCATCGCCAGCACCTCGGCAGGGGTCCCCAGCAACCACTCCGGCTCGGTCGCCTGCCCCAGCGCACGCAGCGCTCGCAATAGCAGCGGCGTCGCATGTTCCGCCTGCAGCGGCGGCGAGCGATAGGACTTACCCAGCTTGTGCCCATCAGGCTGCACGATCAGCGGAATGTGCAGGTAACGCGGCTGCGAGAAGCCCAGCAGTTCCTGCAGGTACAACTGGCGCGGGGTGTTGTCGAGCAGGTCGGCCCCGCGCACGATGTCGGTAACACCCTGCCAGGCATCATCCAGTACCACCGCCAGTTGATAGGCATACAGCCCGTCACGCCGCTGGATCACGAAATCCCCAACTTCACGCCCCAGGTGCTGCTGGAACTCGCCCTGCACCCGGTCGGTAAAGCGGTAGATCAGCTCAGGCACCCGCAACCGGATCGCTGCGCCTTCGCGGGCATGCCCGGCGTTGCGGCAAAACCCTGGGTAGATGCCATTGTGGCCTTCCAGCTGCTTGCGCGAACAGGTACAGGCGTAGGCCAGGCCCATGCTGAACAGGCGGTCGACCACTGCGGCATAGGCATCGTGGCGCTGGCTCTGGTACACCACCTCACCGTCCCATTCCAGGCCGTAGCGCTCCAGGGTCTGCAGGATCGCGTCGCGGGCGCCGGGCATTTCCCGGGGCGGGTCGGTGTCTTCCATGCGCAGCAGCCAGCGGCCGTCTACTGCACGGGCATCGAGCCAGGAGGCAAGGGCGGCGACCAGCGAGCCGAAGTGCAGGAAACCGCTCGGGGTGGGGGCGAAGCGTCCGATGTAACGGGAGTCTTTCATGGCATTGCCGGGCATATAAATGAAACGGGGCGCAAGATGCGCCCCGTTCGGATGGGAGAAGTGTCAGCCTTTGCCGACCGTCTTTTCCTTTTTCTCCGAGATTTCCTTGCAGTCGAAGCACAGGTCGGCGGTCGGACGGGCTTCCAGACGGCGCAGGCCGATCTCGATGCCGCAGGAATCGCACCAGCCGTAATCTTGGTCCTGGATCTTCTGCAGGGTCTTGTCGATTTTCTTGATCAGCTTGCGCTCGCGGTCGCGGTTGCGCAGCTCCAGTGCGAATTCTTCTTCCTGGCTGGCACGGTCGGCCGGGTCGGGGAAGTTGGCTGCTTCGTCCTTCATGTGGTCCACAGTACGGTCCACACTGACCATCAGCTCGCCTTTCCAGGCATTGAGGAGCTTGGTGAAGTGCTTGCGCATGGGCTCGCCCATATACTCTTCGCCCTTGGTCTCTTTATAGGGCTCGACACCGTACATGGTCTGACCGGGTTTTTGCTTTTCTACGGTGGACATGAATAGACCGCCTCTCACTCATCTGATCCAATGCGCAGGATGCTCCATCTCCGGCACCCGCCGGCCCTGCGACTGCGAGCCGCCGAACTTACCAGATAGATCGGGGGTGCGCTACCCCGCCCGACCTTAGCAGTTGACAGCCGTACGCGCCTCACGTTCGCTGCCGTGCAAAGGTAGAATCAACAGTTTAGACCCAATTGAGAGAAGGTCATGGCCCACCCCTACAGTGCGCGCAGCCGCGCCATCGAACCCTTCCACGTCATGGCGTTGCTGGCGCGGGCCAATGAGCTGCAAGCGGCCGGCCATGATGTGATCCACCTGGAAATCGGCGAGCCGGACTTCACCACCGCCGCACCGATCGTCGCCGCCGGCCAAGCCGCCTTGGCCGCCGGGCATACCCGCTATACCGCCGCCCGCGGGCTGCCAGCGCTGCGCGAGGCCATCGCCGGTTTCTATGGCCAGCGCTATGGCCTGCAAGTCGACCCAGAGCGGATTCTCGTCACCCCGGGCGGCTCCGGCGCGCTGCTGCTGGCCAGCAGCCTGCTGGTCGACCCCGGCAAGCACTGGCTGCTGGCCGACCCGGGGTACCCGTGCAACCGCCACTTCCTGCGCCTGGTCGAAGGCGGCGCACAGTTGGTACCGGTGGGGCCAGAGGTCAACTACCAACTGACCGCCGATCTGGTCGAGCGTTACTGGGACAAGGACAGCGTGGGCGCACTGGTCGCCTCGCCAGCCAACCCGACGGGCACCGTGCTGGGTCGCGACGAACTGGCCAGCCTGTCCAGGGCCACCCGTGAGCGCCATGGCCACCTGGTGGTGGACGAGATCTACCACGGCCTGACCTACGGCATGGACGCGCCAAGTGTGCTGGAAGTGGACGACTCGGCGTTCGTCCTTAATAGTTTTTCCAAGTATTTCGGCATGACCGGCTGGCGGCTCGGCTGGCTGGTGGCACCGCCCAATGCCGTGGCCGATCTGGAGAAGCTGGCGCAGAACCTCTACATCAGTGCACCGAGCATGGCCCAGCATGCGGCGCTGGCCTGCTTCCAGCCGCAGACTCTGGCGATTTTCGAAGAACGCCGTGCTGAGTTCGCCCGTCGCCGCGACTACCTGTTACCGGCGCTGCGTGAACTGGGTTTCCGCATTGCCGTCGAGCCACAGGGGGCGTTCTACTTGTATGCCGACATCAGCGCGTTTGGTGGGGATGCCTTTGCCTTCTGCCAGCATTTCCTCGAAACCGAGCATATTGCCTTCACCCCAGGCCTGGATTTTGGCCGCCACCTGGCCGGCCACCATGTACGTTTTGCCTACACCCAGAGCCTGCCGCGCCTGGAGCAGGCGGTCGAGCGTATCGCCCGTGGGCTGCGCAGCTGGCAGGGGTAAATGGTGTTCTTTCCTCAACTGGAACAAGGGCGCCTGCTGCGCCGTTACAAGCGCTTTCTGGCTGACATCGAACTGGCCAATGGTGAGCAACTGACCATCCACTGCCCGAACACCGGTTCCATGCTCAATTGCATGCGCGAGGGCGGGCAGGTTTGGTTCAGCCGCTCCAACGACCCCAAGCGCAAGCTGCCAGGTACCTGGGAAATCAGCGAAACGCCCCAGGGCCGGCTGGCCTGTATCAATACCGGGCGGGCCAATGCGTTGGTTGAAGAGGCGCTGCGCGCCGGAGTAATCGAGGAACTGGCCGGCTTTACCGCACTGAAGCGCGAAGTCGCTTATGGCGAAGAGCGCAGTCGGGTGGACTTTCGCCTGGAGTTTGCCGATGGGCCAGTCTATGTCGAGGTCAAGAGCGTGACCCTGGGTTACCCGGACACAGCCGTGGCAGCGTTCCCGGATGCCGTCACCCAACGTGGCGCCAAGCACCTGCGCGAGCTGGCGGCCTTGGCCCGTCAGGGCATCCGTGCGGTGCAGCTGTACTGTGTGAACCTTACCGGTATCGAAGCCGTGCGCCCCGCCGAGGAGATCGACTTCGCCTATGCCAACGCGCTGCGCGCGGCGGTGGCGGATGGGGTCGAGGTACTGGCCTATGGTGTGCGCCTGGACAGCGAGCAAATCGTCATCGACCGCCCGCTGCCGGTGTTGCTCAACCCTTGAGCCAGATGCCCTGGCTGTCTTCATGGCAGCCCAGGGGCTGGAGCATATCCCCTTCGCAGGGGCCAGCCACGCATTCGCCACTGTCGATCAGAAACAGCGCGCCATGATGGGCGCAGTGGATCAGGCTGGCGCTGTCGTCGAGAAAGGCGTCTTGCGCCCAGTTCAGTGGGATACCTCGATGCGGGCAGCGGTTGCGGTAGAGATGCACCTGACCGTGGCGGCGCACGCCGAACAAGTCGATGCCGTCTACGCTGAAGGCGCGGCTATGGCCCTCGGCCAGGGCCGCGGAAGGACAGAGAAAGTGCATTGCTGGGAAGGCTCGTGAAACAAAGTGGTGGCTTGACGCTTCAATGCGAATAATTATCAAATTGCCCGCATTCGCTGCGCCAGCCGCTATGGTGCGCAGTTCTGCCGCCCGCCACAAGGCGTGCGGCCCGCCTTCAGAAGGAATCCGATGATGCGCCGTCCCGCTGCCTTGCTCGCCCTGTGCGCAGCTCTCGTTGTTGCCACCCAGGCCTTGGCCGCCGAACTGCCGCAGCGCTGGGTCAGTGCGGGCGGGGCGCTGAGCGAGTGGATCAGTGCACTGGGCGGCGAGCCGCGCCTGGTGGGCGTCGATACTACCAGCCAGCACCCTGAGTCGCTGAAGGCCTTGCCGAGTATCGGTTATCAGCGGCAGTTGTCGGCCGAGGGCATCCTCAGCTTGCGCCCGGATGTGCTGGTCGGCACCGAAGAGATGGGGCCGCCACCTGTGCTTGCGCAGGTGCGCAAGGCGGGCGTGCGTGTCGAGCTGCTCTCCAGCCAGGCCGAGCTGGCTGCCGTGGACCAGAACCTCAAGCAGCTGGGGGCTTTGTTGGGTGCCGAGGAGAAAGCGGCACAGTTGTCTGCCAGCTATCACCAGCAACTCGAAGCGTTGCAACTGCAGGTGAAGCAGGCCCAGCAGAATCACAAGGCGCCAGGTGTGTTGCTGCTGGTTGGCCATGCCGGCGCCAAACCGCTGATTGCCGGGCAGGGCTCGGCAGGGGACTGGGTGTTGCGCCAAGCCGGGGCGCGTAACCTGGCTGAGCACCAAGGCTACAAGAACTTTTCCAATGAGGCGCTGGCGGCGCTCGACCCGGATGTAGTGGTGTTTTCCGATCGTGCCCTGAGTGGCGAGCAGGCCTTGCAGGCACTGCTCAAGGAAAACCCGGCACTGGCAGTTTCGCGTGCAGTGCGCGACAAACGCCTGGTATCGCTCGACCCGACATTGCTTGTGGGCGGCCTTGGCCCGCGCCTGCCAGCTGCCTTGCAGGAACTGGCGACTGCGTTCTACCCGGCAAGTGCAGCTACTAAATGAAACAACGGATCCAGCCGCGAACACTGTTTGTTTGCCTGATATTACTGTGCCTGCTGGCAGTCTGGCTGTCGCTGGCCTTGGGGCCGGTCAGCCTGCCGCTGGTCGATACCCTGCGTGCTGGCCTGCGCCTGTTGGGGCTGCCAGTTGCAGCCGACGGTCTGCAGCAGGCCGAGATGATCCTGGGGCAGATCCGTCTGCCGCGCACCTTGCTGGGGTTGGCAGTGGGCGCGGTACTGGCATTGTCTGGTGTGGCCATGCAGGGGCTGTTTCGCAACCCGCTGGCCGACCCGGGCCTGGTGGGGGTTGCCGCTGGGGCGGCGATGGGGGCGGCGGTGGCCATTGTCGGTGGCAGTTGGCTGGGGGGTATGCCGGATGCGCTTGCTCCCTACCTGTTGTCGCTGTGCGCCTTCATCGGCGGACTGGGCGTGACCGCGCTGGTTTATCGCCTGGGGCGTCGCGACGGTCAGACCAATGTCGCGACGATGCTGCTGGCCGGTGTGGCCATGACTGCACTGGGCGGTGCTGCCGTAGGTTTGTTTTCCTACCTGGCCGATGATGCCACCCTGCGTACGCTGACCTTCTGGAACCTGGGCAGCCTCAATGGTGCAAGTTACGAGCGCCTTTGGCCTTTGCTGCTGATCGCAGGCGGTGTGGCGATGTGGTTGCCGCGCCGCGCGAAGGCGTTGAATGCGTTGTTGCTGGGAGAGTCGGAGGCACGGCACCTGGGGGTTGACGTCGAACGGCTCAAGCGCGAGTTGGTGTTCTGCACGGCGTTGGGTGTGGGCGCAGCAGTGGCGGCTGCGGGGCTGATCGGTTTCATCGGCCTGGTGGTACCCCACCTGGTGCGTTTGCTGGCCGGGCCCGATCACCGCGTGGTACTGCCTGCATCGTTGCTGGCTGGGGGCATACTCATGCTGTTCGCCGATCTCGCAGCCAGGCTGCTGCTGGCACCTGCTGAGCTGCCGATCGGTATCGTCACAGCTTTTATTGGCGCGCCGTTCTTCCTGATTCTGCTGATACGAGGGCGCAGTTGATGTTGCAAGTCGAGGGGCTGCACCTGAAGCGGGGCAGCAATGACGTGTTGCTCGGGATTGATCTGCAGTTGAGCCCAGGGCAGGTGGTGGGCGTTCTCGGCCCCAATGGCGCCGGCAAGAGCAGCCTGCTCGGGGTGATGTGCGGCGAGTTGGCGCCGGATCGCGGAAATGTGACGCTGCAAGGGCGGCCGCTGGCTGACTGGGCTGGGCCGGAGCGTGCAAGGCACCTGGCGGTGCTGCCGCAGGTTTCCAGCCTGGGGTTCTCGTTCAAGGTCGAGGAAGTGGTGGCCATGGGGCGCATGCCCCACGACACCGGGCAACGGCGTGACGCAGAGATCGTAGCAGAGGCTCTGCAGGCAGCGGATGCCTCGCACCTGGTGGGGCGAAGTTACCTGGCCTTGTCTGGCGGCGAGCGGCAGAGGGTGCACCTGGCCCGCGTGCTGGCTCAGCTTTGGCCTGGTGAAGAGGGCACCACGCTGTTGCTTGATGAGCCGACTTCGATGCTCGACCCACTGCATCAGCACACTACCCTGGAGGCCGTGCGCTGTTTTGCCGACAGCGGCGCCGCCGTGCTGGTGATCCTGCATGACCTGAACCTGGCGGCGCGCTACTGTGATCGCATCTTGCTACTCGAAAGCGGGCGCTGCCATGCCCTGGCCACACCACCGGAGGTACTGACACCGGCTTCACTCAAGGTGGTCTTCGGTATCGACGTGCTGGTGCAGGCGCACCCTGAGCGGGGGCACCCGTTGATCATTACCCGCTAGGAGGCACTGCTCATGACTCATCCGTTGCTGTGCGGTTCGTTACTTTGCCTGGTGCTTGCGCTGAGTGGTTGCCAGGCCAGCTTGCCGCCGTTGCCTGCCTGGCAGAGCAGCGAAGGGCGCGATAACGCCGAGCTGGGGCAGATCCACGACCTGGCCAGCGGGCAGGTGATCAGCCCTGAGCAGCTGATCGAGAGCCTGGCCGATGCGCCGCGCGTGCTGGTCGGTGAGAAGCATGACAACCCGGATCATCACGCCTTGCAGCTGTGGTTGATGCGTGCGTTGCAGCAACGCCGGGCGCAGGGCAGCCTGCTGCTGGAAATGCTGCAACCCGAGCAGCAGCCCCGCGTCGATGCGCTCGCGGGGCAGGCGACCTTGCCGCAGGACCTGCCCAAGGCCCTGGCTTGGGAAGATGGCTGGGATTGGCAACTTTACGGCCCTATCGTGCGAGAGGCTTTGCAGCACCATGTTCCGCTGCTGGCGGCCAACCTGTCACCCACAGAAATGCGCCAGGTCTATCGGTATCCGGCGGTTCTGCCGGGAACCCAGTCCAATGCGCCAGCGGTCAGGGCGGCACTGCTTGAACAGGTGAAGCAGGGGCATTGTGGTCTACTGCCGGAGAGCCAACTGCCAGCGATGCTGGCCGTGCAACAACAGCGGGATCGGCGTATTGCCGAACGGCTGCTGGCGGCGCCGCAGCCAGCATTGCTTTTGACCGGTGCGTACCATGCGCGCAAGGACCTGGGGGTGCCTTTGCATCTCGCCGATCTGGGCGCCAAGGGCGCGAGCAAGGTCGTGCTGCTGGCCGAGGCAGGCGAGCAGGTCGAGCCTGGGATGGCCGACTATGTCTGGTACACGGCCGCGATGCCAGAGCAGGACTACTGCGCCCAGCTGAGGTAGGAGCGGCCTTGAAGCGGAAACCTGCGGGCAAAAAAAGACCCGGCAAAATGCCGGGTCAATAACCGTGATTAGCCTGATGAGGAGATAATCTGAGAGTCCGAACCAGGGGCTCTTAGCTTATCCAACCAGTCTCGCGACCAGTTGTGATAATCATAACGATTCTCATTACAGCGTCAATCCCCTTCGTGCGTTTATTTCATATTTTTTTGCATAGGGCATTTTGCATCGAGTTGTTGGTTGAGCGCTTCTTTGCGTTCGGCTGGCAAATCGTTCCAGTGCATGTCCAGCAATGCACCTTCAATGGCATACAACAGCACCTTCGACGCCCTGAATCCTCGTGTTTTCACCGCCTGGTAGGCACCCACGGCGCCCAACCGACGCAAGTCCGATGCACTGTGGATACCAGCCGCATGCAACCACTGCGCGGAGGTCTTGCCAAGATTCTTCAGGTGCTGCAATTCATCGTTCATCGAGCCTCCTTGCGATGGCTGAACGGGTCTTGGGGGATAAATCGCGAGCAGGTCAGAGAGGAGTGTAGCGGGGGATAGGAAATGCGCGGCCTTTTGCCATCGGGGACGACGAGCTGCCCTGGAACGGCAGTAACCTGTTCCGGCAACAGGCCGGAACAGGTGTAAAGCGAACTTACAGGCCTGGCAGGCGCTGACGAATCTGTTCGATCACCTGGTCCATGCCGCTGGCTTCCTGGGTATCGATGCGGGTGCTGTGGACCAGCTCCTGTGCATCCAGTGGCTCACGGCTGGCCTGCTGGGCCTTGACCACCTCCAGTGTGGCATCCGACGGGTCGCTGTTCTCGGCCTGGCGCTGCTCCAGCCAGCTGGCGATCACCGCTTCCGGGGCATGGCAGTCGAGGATCAGGAACGGGACGCCAGTCTCGCTGGCCACGGCTGCGGCGGCCTGGCGCTGTTCAGCCTTGAGGTAAGTGGCATCGAGCACCACCGGGAAGCCGGCACGCAGAATTGTCGCGGCCAGTTCATGCAGGCGCTGGTAGGTCGCTGCGCTGGCGTCCTGGTCATAGATGCCGGCAGTGAGCTGCCCCGCGTTCTGTTGCGGCTGTTCGCCGAACAGGCGCTTGCGCTCCACATCGGATCGCACGCGAACCGCGCCGAGGGCCTCGACCAGACGCATGGCCACGTGGCTCTTGCCTACCGCCGACACGCCATGGGTGATAGCCATCAGGCGGGAAGGAATGGCGCTGTAGCTTTCTGCCAGGTTGGCGTAGTTGCGGTAGGTACGCAGGCTGGTGGCACGCTGCACACCGTCCGCATCGGCCGGCATGCTGAACAGGGCGATCTTGGCGCGGACCAGAGCGCGGTAGGCCTTGTAGAAGTTGAGCACTTCCAGGCCTTCATAGTCGCCGGTCAGCTCCAGGTACTGGCTGACGAAGCGTCGTGCCAGGCACTTGAGGCCTCGGTCTTCCAGGTCCATGGCGAGGAAGCCGGTGTCGGCCCACACATCGGTCTTGCGGAATGGCTCATTGAACTCGATGCAGTCGAAGATCACGACCTTGCCGTCAATCACGGTCGCGTTACCCAAATGGATGTCGCCATGGCATTCGCGGGTAAAACCATTGGCCTTGCGCGCCGCGAACAGGCCTTGAAGGCGCTCGAAACTGCTGCGTGCCCAGGCTTGCAGGTTGTCCAGTTGCTGCAGGTCGGCCTTGTCGGTGAGGAACGGGCGGATCTGTTCGAAATTCTGCTCGACCGGGGCCATGACGCTTTCAGGCGAGCCATACGGCTGATCGGCGGGCACTTTCGTAGTCTGCAGGTGAAACTCGGCAATCTGCCGGGCCATCTGGTCGATGTGGCCAGTGTTCAGCTCGCCGTTGGCTTGCAGGGTGTTGAGCATCTGGCCTTGAGGGAACTGGCGCATCTTCAGCACATACTCGATCACTTCGCCTTCACCGCCGATCTGCGGGGCTTCGGCACTGCCGGTGATTGGCAGTACTTCAAGGTACAGGCCTTCGGTCAGGCGCTGGTTCAGGCGCAATTCTTCGTTACAGAAATGCTGGCGCTGGTCCAGGCTGGTGAAGTCCAGGAAGCCGAAGTTCATCGGCTTCTTGATTTTGTAGGCGTACTCGCCGGTGAGCAGGACCCAGGAGATGTGCGTCTCGATGAGCTGGAACCCGTCCACAGGGTGAGGGAACAGGGCAGGGTTCTGCAATGCGTTGATCAAGGCTTGGCTCACTGGAAATCCTTCCGGGGGCAGGGAATTCGAAAGCGCCATTATGGTCAATGGTGCCGTCCCTGCCTACCGCCAGAGGGCGCCTGCCTACCCTTTATAAAGTGCGTATAATCCGCCGCCATGACTCGAACCCGAAATCCTCGTACCCCTCAGAAACGCCCGACCGGCCGCTCGCGCGCCTGGCTGGGCTGGGCCTTGAAGCTCAGCCTGGTCGGCCTGGTGATTGTTGCCGGCTTCGCGGTTTACCTCGATGCCGTCGTCCAGGAGAAGTTCTCCGGCAAGCGCTGGACCATTCCGGCCAAGGTGTATGCCCGGCCGCTGGAGCTATTCTCTGGCCAGAAACTGAGCAAGAACGACTTCCTCACCGAACTCGATGCCCTCGGCTACCGGCGTGAAAGCGCGGCCAACGGCCCGGGCGCGGCAGCGGTCAACGGCAATACCGTCGACCTCAACACCCGTGGCTTCCAGTTCTACGAGGGTATGGAGCCTGCGCAGTTCGTGCGAGTGCGCTTCTCTGGTGACTACGTGGCTGAGCTTGCCGGTGCCAACGGCAAGAAGCTCGACGTGGTTCGACTCGAACCGCTGATGATCGGCGGTATCTACCCGAAAAACCTCGAAGACCGCATCCTGATCAAGATCGACCAGGTACCGCCGTACCTGCTCGAGACCCTGGTAGCCACCGAGGACCGGGACTTCTACAGCCACTTCGGTGTGTCGCCCAAGTCCATTGCCCGGGCCATGTGGGTCAATACCTCGTCCGGCTCGATGCGCCAGGGCGGCAGTACCCTGACCCAGCAGCTGGTAAAGAATTTCTACCTGACCAGTGAACGCAGCCTCAGCCGCAAGCTGACCGAAGCGATGATGGCTGTGCTGCTGGAAATGCACTACGACAAGCGCGAAATTCTCGAGGCCTACCTCAATGAAGTGTTCGTCGGCCAGGATGGCCAGCGCGCAGTGCATGGCTTCGGCCTGGCCAGCCAGTTCTTCTTCAGCCAGCCGCTGTCAGAGCTGAAACTGCACCAGATCGCCTTGCTGGTAGGCATGGTCAAGGGGCCGTCCTATTACAACCCGCGGCGTTACCCTGAGCGTGCGCTGGCGCGGCGTAACCTGGTCCTCGACCTGGTGGCCGAGCAGGGCGTGGCCAGCCAGGCGGAAGTCGATGCGGCGAAGAAGATGCCGCTAGGCGTGACCAAGCGCGGCAGCCTTGCCGACAGCTCGTTCCCGGCCTTCCTTGACCTGGTCAAGCGTCAGCTGCGCCAGGACTACCGCGACGAAGACTTGACCGAAGAAGGCCTGCGCATCTTCACCAGTTTCGACCCGATCCTGCAGATGAAGGCCGAAACCTCCATGGCCGAAACCTTCAAGCGCCTGGCCGGGCGCAAAGGTGCCGACGAGGTGGAATCGGCGATGGTCGTGACCAACCCGGAAACCGGCGAAGTGCAGGCACTGATCGGCAGCCGCCAGTCCGGTTATGCGGGCTTCAACCGTGCCATTGACGCCGTGCGGCCGATCGGCTCGCTGGTCAAGCCGGCGGTCTACCTGACCGCATTGGAGCAGCCAAGCAAGTACACCCTGACCACCTGGGTGCAGGACGAGCCGTTCTCGGTCAAGGGTGCCGATGGCCAAGTGTGGCGCCCGCAGAACTATGACCGGCGCTCGCACGGCACGATCTACCTGTACCAGGGCCTGGCCAACTCGCTGAACCTGTCGACCGCGAAACTCGGCCTGGAAGTGGGTGTGCCGAACGTGATCAAGACCATTGGCCGCCTTGGCGTCAACGTCGATTGGCCGGCCTTCCCGGCGATGCTGCTGGGCGCTGGCGGCATGTCGCCGATGCAGGTCGCGACCATGTATCAGACCATTGCCAACGGTGGTTTTAATACGCCGATGCGCGGCATCCGCAGCGTGCTCACCGCCGAAGGCGAGCCGCTCAAGCGCTACCCGTTCCAGATCCAGCAGACCTTCGACCCAGGTTCCATCTACCTGGTGCAGAACGCCATGCAGCGGGTGATGCGTGAGGGTACCGGCCGCTCGGTATACAACGTGCTGCCAAGTTCGCTGACCCTGGCGGGCAAGACCGGTACCAGTAACGACTCGCGCGACAGCTGGTTCTCTGGCTTCAGCCAGGACCTGCTGGCCGTGGTGTGGATGGGCCGTGACGATAACGGTAAAACGCCATTTACCGGTGCCACCGGCGCCTTGCAGGTCTGGACCAGCTTCATGAAGAAGGCCGACCCGCTGCCGTTGGACATGCCGCAGCCAGACAACGTGGTGCAGGCGTGGATCGACCCGTACAGTGGCCACGGCTCCGACAGAAGCTGTCCGGGAGCCGTGCAGATGCCGTATATTCGCGGCAGCGAACCGCCTGCCGGTGCAACCTGTGGCGGCGAGCAGAATCCCGTAGAGTCGGTCATGGACTGGGTCAAGGGCTGGATGAACTGAGCCCTGAGCAGCATTGATGAGGTGTGAATTGAATAAGTGGCTGTTTCCTGCCGTGACGGCGCTGGTGGTGCTCCAGGGTTGTTCGACCGTGCAGCGTGGCAACATTCCGGTGGTGGACTCGAGCACCCGGGTGTCCAATAGTGAGCGTGTCCAGGCCAATCGTTCGGCTGCGGGCATGAGCAACGGCACCTCGCAGGCGCAGTCGCTGCCCGAGGACTCAGGCGTGACCGTCATGATTCCGCAAGGCGCTGGTGCTGCCGGCATCCAGACGTTCCCGGCGGCCAACGGCGCGGCGCCGATCAGTACCGGCCCGATCACGCCAGGCCCGGTTAGTTCGGGTCCGGTCACTTCGGTGCCAATGACCACCAATCCTAACCCGATTGCCGATGAACCGTTCGATATCGCCTCGATGAACAGCACGCCAGCTGCTTCTGGCGCACCGACCGGCATTCCGCGCAGCAATACGGCTTCCGGTGGTCTGTCGGCCGATGAACAGCTCGACGGCCCGGTGCTGGCGCTGCTGACTACCGCCCAGTCGCAGCAGGGCACCGGTGACTACAATGGTGCCGCCTCAAGCCTGGAGCGTGCCCAGCGCATCGCCCCGCGCGAGCCGCAGGTGCTGTTCCGCCTGGCCCAGGTGCGCCTGTCGCAAGGCGACGCGCCGCAGGCCGAGCAACTGGCCCGCCGTGCGCTGACCTACGCCAATGGCCGCCCCGACCTGCAGGCCGAGCTGTGGAATACCATTGCCCAGGCCCGCGAGAAGCAGGGTGACAGCGCCGGTGCCGCCCTGGCGCGGCAGAAAGCGCGGGTCAACTCGTGATGATCGAGCAACGCATTCTCGACATCGCCGACCATCTGCTGCTCATCGAGCGTGAGCTGCAGGTGCAGGGCTGGTGGGATGACGAGCCGCCCAGCGACGAAGCACTGGCCAGCACCGTACCGTTCGCGGTCGACACGCTCAGCTTCGAGCAGTGGTTGCAGTGGATCTTCCTGCCACGCATGAAGATCATCATCGAGCTCGGCCACCCGCTGCCCAATGCCTCGAGCATCCTGGTGATGGCGGAAACCGTGTTCACCGATCGTCCGGAGGAAAGCCGCGAGCTGCGCCGGCTGTTGGCAGCATTCGATCAATTGATCGCTCCTTCCGCCTGATTTCTTCAGTTTTTCCTTCAAGGGCCGCAGATTGTGGCCCTTTTTTATGGAAATCTTATTTTTTCTGCTGCTGACTTGGTTTTTAGTGGTGGCAGGAATTCATCTTGGGGAAAAATTGGCAATAATTTTTCTTGACTTGTAGGCGCCAAATCACAAGAATCCAGATTCCGCTGTAGAGGGACTGCCAGAAGCAGACCCGCTAAGCAGATCATGAGGCGCACACCCGCGCCGCCTGTTACACCCCGCAACGCGTTACCTCGCGCTGGGTGGGAAACCCCCGCAACACTCTGGGGAGCTCCCAATACTTGCTCAGTCAGTGCTGAACGTTCGCTCATGCTCTGCTTGGCAGTAAACCTATTAAGACCCGTCCACTAGGGACGGTATTCTGGCGTTTTAGAGGTGAACAACGTGGAGCTTTTATCTGGCGCTGAGATGGTCGTCCGCTTCTTGCGTGACGAAGGCGTTAAGCACATCTACGGGTACCCTGGTGGTGCTCTCCTTCATGTTTACGACGCACTGTTCAAAGAACCGGAAGTGGAACACATCCTGGTTCGTCACGAGCAGGCGGCAACCCATATGGCGGACGGCTACGCCCGCGCCACCGGCAAGGCCGGTGTGGTGCTGGTAACCTCCGGCCCGGGCGCAACCAATGCTATTACCGGCATTGCCACCGCCTACATGGACTCGATTCCGATGGTCATCCTGTCCGGCCAGGTGCCTAGCACCATGGTTGGTACCGATGCCT
Organism: Pseudomonas putida; assembly: GCF_002025705.1. Classification (NCBI taxonomy): domain Bacteria; kingdom Pseudomonadati; phylum Pseudomonadota; class Gammaproteobacteria; order Pseudomonadales; family Pseudomonadaceae; genus Pseudomonas; species Pseudomonas putida. The sequence continues at coordinate 478,131 of NZ_CP018846.1, forward strand.
TCCAGGAAACCGACATGATCGGTATCTCGCGGCCGATCGTGAAGCACAGCTTCATGATCAAGAATCCGACCGAGATCCCTGAAGTACTCAAGAAAGCCTTCTACCTGGCGCAATCCGGTCGCCCAGGCCCGGTCGTGGTCGACATTCCAAAAGATATGACCAATCCGGCCGAGAAGTTCGAGTACGTCTATCCGAAGAAGGTCAAGCTGCGCTCGTACAGCCCGGCTGTACGTGGTCACTCCGGCCAGATCCGCAAGGCTGCCGAGATGCTCCTGGCTGCCAAGCGCCCGATCGTCTACGCCGGTGGCGGCGTGATTCTCGGCGGTGGCTCCGAAGCGCTGACCGAAATCGCCAAATCGCTGAACCTGCCAGTCACCAACACCCTGATGGGTCTGGGCGGCTTCCCGGGTACTGACCGTCAGTTCCTCGGCATGCTCGGCATGCACGGCAGCTTCACCGCCAACATGGCCATGCACAATGCCGACGTGATCTTCGCAGTCGGTGCGCGTTTCGACGACCGCGTGGTCAACGGCCCGGCCAAGTTCTGCCCGAACGCCAAGATCATCCATGTCGACATCGACCCTGCGTCGATTTCCAAGATGATCAAGGCCGACGTGCCGATCGTCGGCCCGGTCGACAGCGTGCTCAGCGAAATGCTCGGTATCCTCAAGGAAATCGGCGAGCAGCCTGACAAGGCGGCGCTGGATGCCTGGTGGAAGCAGATCGACGAGTGGCGTGGCAATGGTGAACTTTTCCCTTACGACAAGGGCGACGGCAACGTCATCAAGCCGCAGAAGGTCATCGAGACGCTCTGCGAAGTGACCAATGGCGATGCCTTCGTCACTTCCGACGTTGGTCAGCACCAGATGTTCGCGGCGCAATACTACCGCTTCAACAAGCCGAACCGCTGGATCAACTCCGGTGGCCTGGGCACCATGGGCTTCGGCTTCCCGGCGGCGATGGGCGTCAAGCTCAACTTCCCGGATCAGGACGTGGCCTGCGTGACCGGCGAAGGCAGCATCCAGATGAACATCCAGGAGCTGTCCACCTGCATGCAGTACGGCCTGCCGGTGAAGATCGTCAACCTGAACAACGGTGTGTTGGGCATGGTTCGCCAATGGCAGGACATGGCCTACAACGGTCGTCACTCGCACTCGTACGTCGAGTCGCTGCCTGACTTCATCAAGCTGGCCGAGGCCTATGGCCATGTGGGTATCCGCATCACCAGCCTGAAAGACCTCAAGCCGAAGCTGGAAGAAGCGTTTGCGATGAAGGACCGCCTGGTGTTCATCGACATCGCGGTCGACCGCAGCGAGCACGTCTATCCGATGCAGATCAAGGATGGCTCGATGCGTGACATGTGGCTGAGCAAGACGGAGCGTACCTGATATGCGGCACATCATTTCCCTGCTGCTGGAAAACGAACCCGGTGCTCTGTCCCGTGTGGTCGGCCTGTTCTCCCAGCGCAACTACAACATTGAAAGCCTGACCGTGGCGCCGACCGAAGACCCGACCTTGTCGCGTCTGACGCTGACCACCGTTGGCCATGACGAAGTGATCGAACAGATCACCAAGAACCTGAACAAACTGGTCGAAGTGGTGAAACTCGTCGACCTGTCGGAAAGCGCTCACATCGAGCGTGAACTGATGTTGGTCAAGGTCAAGGCCACCGGTGCCCAGCGCGCCGAGATCAAGCGCACCACGGATATCTTCCGTGGCCAGATCGTCGATGTGACCGCCAGCGTGTACACCGTGCAGCTGAGCGGTACCAGCGACAAACTGGACAGCTTTATCCAGGCGATCGGCACCGCATCGATTCTCGAAACCGTGCGCAGCGGCGTTACCGGCATTGCCCGGGGCGACAAAGTGCTCAGCATCTAAATTCAAAAATTAGCGATGGCTCCGCAGGGGCCGAGATATAACCAGGGGTATTTTCATGAAAGTTTTCTACGATAAAGACTGCGACCTTTCCATCATCCAGGGTAAGAAAGTCGCCATCATCGGTTACGGCTCCCAGGGCCACGCTCAGGCGTGCAACCTGAAGGACTCCGGTGTAGACGTTACCGTCGGTCTGCGTAAAGGTTCGGCTACCGTTGCCAAGGCTGAAGCCCACGGCCTGAAAGTTGCCGACGTGGCTACCGCCGTCGCTGCTGCCGACCTGGTCATGATCCTGACCCCGGACGAGTTCCAGGGCCAGCTGTACAAGAACGAGATCGAGCCGAACATCAAGAAGGGCGCTACCCTGGCCTTCTCCCACGGCTTCTCGATCCACTACAACCAGGTTGTTCCGCGTGCCGACCTCGACGTGATCATGATCGCGCCGAAAGCCCCGGGCCACACCGTTCGTTCCGAGTTCGTCAAAGGCGGCGGCATCCCTGACCTGATCGCTATCTACCAGGACGCTTCGGGCAACGCCAAGAACGTTGCGCTGTCCTACGCCGCTGGCGTCGGTGGCGGCCGTACCGGCATCATCGAAACCACCTTCAAGGACGAGACCGAAACCGACCTGTTCGGTGAGCAGGCTGTTCTGTGCGGCGGTACCGTCGAGCTGGTAAAAGCCGGTTTCGAAACCCTGGTTGAAGCTGGCTACGCGCCGGAAATGGCCTACTTCGAGTGCCTGCACGAGCTGAAACTGATCGTTGACCTCATGTACGAAGGCGGCATCGCCAACATGAACTACTCGATCTCCAACAACGCCGAGTACGGTGAGTACGTCACCGGTCCGGAAGTCATCAACGAAGAATCCCGCAAGGCCATGCGCAACGCTCTGAAGCGCATCCAGGACGGCGAGTACGCGAAGATGTTCATCTCCGAAGGCGCTACCAACTACCCATCGATGACCGCCAAGCGCCGCAACAACGCCGCTCACGGCATCGAAATCATCGGCGAGCAACTGCGCTCGATGATGCCGTGGATCTCGGCTAACAAAATCGTCGACAAGACCAAGAACTAAGTCTTATCGAAAGATGAAAAACGCGGCTTCGGCCGCGTTTTTTCGTTCTGGCAGCCAGCTTCTGGTATAAAGCAGACCAGTGGCCCGCCGTCAGAACCTGTTTCGCGGGCCCGTGTCGAACATTTTCCATCCTGTTGCAAGGTACCCTCCATGAGCGAACGTCCCGAAGAGCCGAACAAGCCCTCCGACGCCGAAAGCCTGCTACCTGTCGATGAGCACGTTGAAGAAGGGCATGACGCCGAAGGGCGCAAGGTGCGCCATCGCGGCATCTATCTGCTGCCTAACCTGTTCACCACCGCCAACCTGTTTGCCGGTTTCTATTCCATCATCAGCTCGATGAGCGCGCAGAGCGCTGGCGACCCACGCGAGGCGAGCAAGTATTTCGCCTTCGCCGCCATTGCGATCTTCGTGGCCATGGTGCTCGACGGCCTCGATGGCCGTGTGGCGCGCATGACCAATACCCAGAGCGCCTTCGGTGCCGAGTACGACTCGCTGTCGGACATGGTCGCCTTCGGCGTGGCTCCGGCCTTGTTGGCCTTTGGTTGGGCGCTGGGTGACATGGGCAAGGTAGGCTGGATGGTCGCCTTCATCTATGTGGCCGGTGCGGCGCTGCGTCTGGCTCGTTTCAATACCCAGGTCGGCACTGCCGACAAGCGCTACTTCATCGGCCTGGCCAGCCCGGCTGCCGCCGGCGTGGTCGCCGGTACCGTGTGGGCGTTCAGCGACTACGGTATCCAGGGTTCCAAGCTGTCGTTCCTGGTGGCGCTGCTGGTGGCTGCCGCGGGCATGCTGATGGTCAGCAACATCAAGTACAACAGCTTCAAGGAGCTGGACCTCAAAGGGCGCGTACCGTTCGTGGCGATCCTGGCGGTGGTGCTGGTATTTGCCGTTGTGTTCAGCGATCCGCCGCGCATCCTGCTGCTGATCTTCCTCGCCTACGCGGCATCTGGGCCGATCCAGTTCCTGCTGCGCGGACGTCGGCGCAAGGCGTGATAATTATTTAACGTTGGAATAACCCTCCGGCTCCATAGTCTTACTGGTACATCCGTTATCCAGTGCTGTGGAGCCGATCATGCTCATCAAGCTTCCCAGGTCTTCCGACTGCAAGGCAGCGGAGATCACCCCCGAAGGCATCTACCTTTCCCGGCGTACCCTGCTCGGTGGCTCATTGGCCGGCTTGGCCCTGGGCGCTTTACCCGGTGCGGCTAGCGCAGTTGAAGTGTCGCGTTATGCCGATGTGGCGGCCGGCTCCGCGCCAGCCTGGTTTACCGACAAGCTCGCTGCTGCGCGCTGGCAGGCAGTGGCGGTCAAGGACGAGGCGATCACGCCCTTCAAGGATGCCACCCACTACAATAACTTCTATGAGTTCGGTCCTGACAAAGGCGACCCGGCCGCCAATGGGGGCAGCCTGAAGACCGAGCCCTGGTCGATAGTGGTGGATGGCGAGGTGGGCAAGCCAGGGCGCTATGCGTTGGAAGACTTCGTCAAACCCTATCAGCTTGAAGAGCGTATCTACCGGTTACGCTGCGTCGAGGCGTGGTCGATGGTCATTCCCTGGCTTGGCTTCCCCTTGGCGCAGGTGCTCAAACAGGTCGAGCCGACTTCGAAAGCACGCTATGTGCGTTTCGAGACGTTGAAGGATCCGCAGCATATGCCCGGGCAGCGTTCAGGTTTTGCCTTGATCGACTGGCCTTATAGAGAAGGCTTGCGCCTTGATGAGGCGATGCACCCTCTGGCGATATTGGCAGTCGGGATGTATGGCCGGGAGCTGCCTAATCAGAATGGCGCACCGTTGCGTCTGGTGGTGCCTTGGAAGTACGGGTTCAAAAGTATCAAGTCGATCGTGCGAATCAGTCTGGTGGCCGAACAGCCGGGGACTACCTGGCAGGGGCTGGCTCCCGATGAGTATGGCTTTTATGCCAATGTGAATCCGACCGTTGACCATCCGCGCTGGACTCAAGCCCGCGAGCGGCGCCTGCCAAGCGGGCTGTTCAGCCCGAATGTGCGACAAACACAGATGTTCAATGGCTACGCCGATGAAGTGGCGTCGCTGTATACCGGGCTCGATCTGCGGAAGAACTATTGATGCGCTATCCCTGGTTTCGGCTTGCCATTTTTATAGTCGGGTGTCTGTTCCCTGTGTGGTGGTTGTACGAGGCAGCGATGAATCTGCTAGGGCCGGACCCAGGGAAGATCATGATGGATCGGCTTGGGCTCGGCGCTCTGACATTCTTGCTGGTAACCCTATGCATGACCCCCTTGCAGAAGTTGTCGGGGTGGCCGGGTTGGGTCGTGGTGCGGCGGCAGCTGGGATTGTGGGTGTTCGCCTATATCGTGCTGCATATCCTGGCCTATCTGTTCTTCATTCTCGGGCTGGATTGGGGGCAGTTGGCGGTTGAGCTGCGCAAGCGGCCATACATTATTGTCGGTGCACTCGGCTTTCTTGGGTTGCTGGTGCTGGCGGCTACCTCGAACCGGTATAGCCAGCGGCGACTGGGGGCGCGGTGGAAGAAGCTGCATAAGTTGGTGTACGGGGTGCTTGGGCTGGGGCTGCTGCATTTCCTGTGGGTCGTTCGTTCGGATCTGAGGGAGTGGGCTATCTATGCATGCATTGCTGCTGTGCTGATGTTGGTGCGGGTTCCTGTGGTTTCGCGTGTGCTTCCCAGGATTGCCCGGAAGCAGGGGAGGGCGGTTTGAGGATGGGGCTGGCCGGTTACCTGTTTTGAGCCTTTCGATTGGAATATTTCAAATAAATGAAATTAACGGTTGACGGGGTTTCGAATCCCCTTATAATGCGCCCCACTTCCAGCGACATCGGAACGACAAACTCCTTGAGATTCAATGAGTTAGGTAGTTAAGGTGAGGTTGGAGGCGCTTCGATCGAGTGATCGATAGCGGGTGAGATGAAGGTTGACAGCGGTTTTAAACGCTGTATTATTCGCCTCCCGCTACGAGAGATCGCAGCGAGCCAAGTGTTTGAAGCTAAACGAGTTTCTCGCAAAAAACTTCAAAATAAACGCTTGACAGGCTCTGAGGAAAGCGTAGAATGCGCGCCTCGGTTGAGACGAAAAGCTCTTAACCAAACGCTCTTTAACAAATCGAATCAAGCAATTCGTGTGGGTGCTTGTGAGTACGGACTGATAGTCACAAAGATTATCAGCATCACAAGTGACCATGCGAGAAATCACATAGTCATTTGAGATTGCTGAGCCAAGTTTAGGGTTTCTTAAAAACCCAAGCAGTATTGAACTGAAGAGTTTGATCATGGCTCAGATTGAACGCTGGCGGCAGGCCTAACACATGCAAGTCGAGCGGATGACGGGAGCTTGCTCCTTGATTCAGCGGCGGACGGGTGAGTAATGCCTAGGAATCTGCCTGGTAGTGGGGGACAACGTTTCGAAAGGAACGCTAATACCGCATACGTCCTACGGGAGAAAGCAGGGGACCTTCGGGCCTTGCGCTATCAGATGAGCCTAGGTCGGATTAGCTAGTTGGTGAGGTAATGGCTCACCAAGGCGACGATCCGTAACTGGTCTGAGAGGATGATCAGTCACACTGGAACTGAGACACGGTCCAGACTCCTACGGGAGGCAGCAGTGGGGAATATTGGACAATGGGCGAAAGCCTGATCCAGCCATGCCGCGTGTGTGAAGAAGGTCTTCGGATTGTAAAGCACTTTAAGTTGGGAGGAAGGGCAGTAAGTTAATACCTTGCTGTTTTGACGTTACCGACAGAATAAGCACCGGCTAACTCTGTGCCAGCAGCCGCGGTAATACAGAGGGTGCAAGCGTTAATCGGAATTACTGGGCGTAAAGCGCGCGTAGGTGGTTTGTTAAGTTGGATGTGAAAGCCCCGGGCTCAACCTGGGAACTGCATCCAAAACTGGCAAGCTAGAGTACGGTAGAGGGTGGTGGAAT